>DASSVY010000267.1:0-11434 GCA_035705535.1 Gaiella sp.
GCCGCGCAGAGAGCACAGGGCGAGCAGCAGGCCGAGAGCGAGGCTGCGCCGACGCAGCCCGAGCCGACCCGTCCCGAGCCTGTCCAGCCGGTTCAGCCCGAGCTTCCGATCGAGCCTCGGTCCGAGGACGTGACGCTCGAGGCGACGGTCGAGCACGTCTACGACTTCGAGCTCTCCCGGCCCGAGCCGATCGAGCGCGTGCCCGAGCCCGACCCCGAGCCTCCGACCGTTGCGCGTCGGCCCCAGCCGGTCGCGCCGGTCGAGCCTCCCGTCGTCGCGGCGGCTCCGCAGCCCGTCGTCGAGGTTACCCCGGTCATCGAGCACGAGCCCGTCGCGGAGCCGTACACGCCTCCGGCGAGCCGCTTCGTCGCGCCGATGCCCGACAGCGCTCCGCGTCTGCACGTCGCGGGCGACGTCGCGTCCTACCTCGCGGTGATCCGCGTCGTCGGCGTCGGCGGCGCCGGGATCAACGCGGTCAACCGGATGATGGATGCCGGGATCGCGCAGGTCGACTTCGTCGCCGTCAACACGGACGCGCAGCAGCTCGAGCTCTCGGACGCACCCGCGAAGATCCACATCGGCCGCGACCTGACGCAGGGGCTCGGCTCCGGCGCCGACCCGGACATCGGCCGGCGCGCCGCTGAGGAGGCGTACGACCAGATCAGGACGGCGCTGCGCGGCAGCGACATGGTCTTCGTCACGGCGGGGGAGGGCGGTGGCACCGGCACCGGTGCAGCCCCCGTCGTCGCCAGGATCGCACGCGACCTCGGCGCGCTGACGGTCGGGATCGTGACGACGCCGTTCAAGTTCGAAGGCACGCGTCGCCGCATTTCCGCAGAGTCCGGGATCGAGGAGCTCCGCGCGGCGTGCGACACGGTGATCGTGATCCCGAACGACCGGCTGCTCGAGGTGCTCGACCGCTCGACGTCGATGATCGACGCCTTCAAGATCGCCGACGACGTGCTCCGACAGGGCGTCCAGGGGATCTGCGACCTGATCACGATGCCCGGACTGATCAACCTGGACTTCGCCGACGTCCGCACAGTGATGGCGGGCGCGGGCTCCGCCCTGATGGGCATCGGCTACTCGGAGGCGACGGACGGCCGCGCCCGCGAGGCTGCCGAGCGCGCGCTGCGCTCGCCGCTGATCGACACCGAGATCGTCGGCGCGCGCGGGATCCTCCTGTCGATCGCGGGCGGCGAGGACCTGACGCTGCTCGAGGTCAACGAGGCCGCGGAGGTCGTACGCCAGGCAGCGACCGACGACACGAACATCATCTTCGGTGCGACGGTCGACGAGCGACTCGCCGGGCAGGTGTGGGTCACCGTCGTCGCGACCGGCCTGGGTGGCCCGAGGCGGGCCTCCTTCACACCGTCCTTCCCCAGCTCGCGCTCGACCGCCGAGAGCACCTACCGCTCCCCGACGTCGCCACAGACCGACAGCGAGCTACCGAGCTTCCTCCGCTAGGGCGGTCGACTCGGCGGCCGCGTCGAACCCTGCGCACGCCGGCGCGCCCTGCGGCGACTCGGCACGGTCTCACCGCGTCAGGTGCCCGGCGACATCCCAGGTCCAGAGCTCGACGACATTCCCGTCTGGGTCGTCGACGTAGGCGGCGCGTCCGTGGTCGTCGAACGCGTGCTCCTCGGGCTCGTGGCCGAAGCTGCGAAGGCGCGCGACCGCGTCGTCGTACGCGCTGTCGTCGAGGTGGAACGCATAGTGGAGGTGCACGCCTCCGCGTCCGCCGGCGATGCCGACCTGCGGCCGCCACAGGCCGATGCGCGTGCCGGTGCCGGCCATCAGCCACGCTCGTTCTCCGTCCTCGCGCTGTGAGATCACCGGCAGGCCGAGCACCTCGGCATAGAAGTGGAGCGCGCGCTCGAGATCGACGACTTCCAGCACCACCTCGCTGACCCCGGTGATCGGGATCGGGCCGCTCGATGGCACGCGAGGCATGCGCCAAGCCTGGCACACGAGCCGTGTCGGACGGCGCGCCTCGGGCTCCCGCGCGAGCACGGGCGTTCTACGCTCTCCGCATGCGTGGCGCTGTCGCGGCAGGAAACCCGCATTCGGCTGACGCCGGAGCCTGGGCGCTGCGCGAGGGCGGCACCGCCGTCGACGCCGCGATCGCCGCGACACTCGCAGCCTTCGTGACGGAAGGGCCTCTGACGGGCCCGGCCGGCGGCGGATTTGCGCTGCTGCACGAGCCGGGCTCGGAGGCGGTCCTGCTCGACTGCTTCTTCGCCCTGCCGTCCCGCGCGGCGGTCGAGATGGATCAGGTCGAGATCGACTTCGTCGGCTCGTCGACGCAGGTCTTTCACGTCGGCGAGGCGTCGGTCGCCGTTCCGGGCCTCGTCGAGGGCCTCGTCGAGGCACATCTCCGGCGAGGACGGCTCGCCTGGGAGCGGCTCTTCGTGCCCGCGCTCGACCTCGCGGGACGGATGCTCGCCGCAAGCCCCGCGCAGGTCTACCTCCACGAGATCCTCGTCGCAATCCTCCAGCGTGAGCCCGGCGGTCGTCGCATCTACGGGGTCCCCGGGTACGTCGACGCGAGCGAGCTCGTCCCGACGCTTCGGCTCCTGCAGCAGGCTCGCGGCGAGGCGATCGCACTGCTGCTGCCCGACCTCGCCGAGGATCTCGCCGCCTACGAGGTCGAGGTCCGCGAGCCGCTCGAGTGCGGCTTCGCCGGGGCGATCGTCCGGACGACGCCCGCCCCGTCCTTCGGGGGCGCGATCGTCCAGGCCGGGCTCGAGGCACTCGAAGACCGTGGCGACGACGTCCCCGGGTCGGCCGACGAGGCGCGCTCGCTCGCAGCGGCGCTCGCCGCCGGGTACGGGATCGCGGGCCCAGGAGCGGCGGCCGGTGCCAAGCCGACCGGCACGACACACGTCTCCGTCGTCGACGCCGACGGCGCAGCGGTCGGGATCTCCTCGACCCTCGGATCCGGATCGGGCGTGTTCCGCCACGGCTTCCAGCTGAACAACATGCTGGGCGAGCTGGACGTGATCGGCACCGACGTCCGTGATCCGGGCACGCGGCTGCCGAGCATGATGGCCCCGACCCTGGTTCTCGAGGACGACGCTCCACGTCTTGTGGTGGGCAGTGCGGGGTCCGTCCGGCTCTCTGGGGCGATCCTGCAGGTCGTCGCCGCGGTCACGAGGCACGGCATCCCGGTGGCGGAGGCGATCGCACGCCCGAGGCTCCATGTCGACGGCGGCACCGTGCACCTCGAAGGCGGCTGGGCGGACGACGTGGCCGACTCCCTGCGGGACGATGGCTACGACGTCGTCCGCTGGGATGACCGCAATCTCTTCTTCGGCGGCGCCTCCGCCGTTGAGCGACGCTCGGCCACGGCGCTCGGTGCCGCCGGTGACCCCCGGCGTGGTGGGCACGGGGTCGTCGTCCCGTGATCACGGTCCGACGCGCGGAGCCGCATGATGCGGACCAGTTGGTGCGCCTCGCGGCCGCGGTCGGCCGCGAGCCCGGCGAATGGCTCCTCACGACCGAGACTTGGCGAACAGCCACCGACGAGCGCCGTTACCTCAAGGCTGTCCTTCGTCATGCCGATGCGGCCGTCTTCGTTGCCGTCGACGACGAGCGCGACACTGTCGTCGGACGTCTGTCGCTCGCGCGCGACACACATCCCGCGAGCACCCACGTCGCGGACCTCGGGCTGATGGTCGCCTCTGAGTACCGCCGGCAGGGGATCGGACGGGGGCTGCTCGCAACCGCCGTCGGCTGGGCCGACGGCGCCGGGATCCGCAAGCTCGAGCTGCACGTATTTCCCTGGAACGAACCAGCCATCCGGCTGTACGAGAGCTTCGGCTTCGAGCGCGAGGGCGTGCGCCGTGCGCACTACAGCCGTGACGGCGCCGACGTCGACGCGCTTCTCATGGCGTATCACCTCCCTTCGGAACGGGAATCCCCTCCATCTCCAGCGCCCTGATCAGGAACCGCCGCATCTCCGGCTCGTACCGCGGGTCGTACAGCGCCTCGCCACCGACCATCCCGCCCGCCGCACGGACGGCCTCGACGAGCTCGGCGATCGTGGGTCCCGCGTCCGCACGGCCGACCGGGAGCGCGACCCAGCCGTGCGCGGAGCCGCCGGGCCGGGCGGCAGCGTCGGGCTCCGTCGTCGCTTCGTCCCGACTCGAGCGTTGATCCGACATGAGGAGAGCGTGCCCGCGTGTCCGTCACATGTCTGTCCCGACTTCGTGCCGAATGCGTAACGCGCGTCCGATGACGCGCCCGGTGGCGGACTTTCACGTCCGCGCCGTCACGGACGCGACCAGCTCGTCCCAGGACGGCGCGCCGTCCGATCGCAGGAGCGCGGCAGCCGCCGCCGGCGCCTCTCCCCAGGCGGCCTCGGTGGAGACCAGCTTCCGCACGGGATGGATGCCGACGCGGGGGAGATGGAGCCGATCCGCGTCCCAGCAGACGCCGATCGTGGGGTCGGCCGAGACCAGGCCGTTCGAGTGGTCGACGAGCGCCGCCGCCAGCCGCTCGAAGCGGTCGTCGTCGAAGGTGAGCGCACCGTCGTCGCGCAGCGTCCGCGCGAACGACGCGGCGCGAGAGCCGTGCTCCGGGTCGAACGAATCGGTCTCCCGTCGCGTGTCGTGGAGGAGCCCGAAGCAGAAGACAAGCGTTCGATCGGCGTCGCCGACTCCGGGTGCAAGCGCGAGGCCGGTTGCGGCGACGCACCGCCAGTGGTCGTCGCCGTGAAGCATGGAGTCGCGGCGCCACGATCGAGACAGCGCGACCTCGACGAGATCTGTCAGCGCCCGCGCTTCCAACCCGTCACCATTGCGCGCTGCGCCGCGGTCTGAGGCGACGCCGCCCAGGCGTCGGGCGTGCGTCGCCGTAGGCGGGCGATCGTGCGCACGGGATCACCGTCGTCGAGGCCGTGGCGGACGAGCCAGCATCCGACCACTGTTCCCGTCCGGCCGATCCCGCCCCAGCAATGGACGTAGACGGAGCGATCGTCCGCGAGCGCGGCGTCGACGTCGTCGAGGATGCGCATCATGTGCGGGACCGTCGTCGTCCCGAGGTCGACGATCGGATGCGCGATCCGACCCATGCCCGCTCCGAGCAGGTGCTCGTACGGTGCGAGCGCATCGGCCGGGTGCGTCAGGTCGACGAACATCGTCACTCCGCCGTCCGCGAAGGCACGGAGGCGACGCTCGGCCGTTCCCGGGTCGGGCGCTCCGGGGTATTCACCGGCCAGCAGGCGCTCCGCGACGAGGTAGCTCTCGGGGATCGGCGGCTCCACCTGTCCACCCACGCTAGTCGCGACTCCTGCCGGGGGGCGGGCGTACGCTCTCCCTGCATGGACGCCGACGCGATCGAGCTGCGCGTGCTGGGCTGCCTGCTCGAGAAGCAGCGGACGACGCCGGACCAGTACCCGCTCTCGTTGAACGCGCTTCGCCTTGCCTGTAACCAGACGACGAACCGGGACCCCGTCGTCGCGTACGACGAGGGCGAAATCCACGACGCACTCCAGCGCCTCGCGCGGCGGGGCTGGACGCGGCTCGCGAGCGGAGCGGGCAGCCGCGCTGCCAAGTACCGCCAGCTCTTCGAGACGGAGCTCGGGCTCGCCGATGCCGAGGCCGCCGTGCTCTGCGTCCTCATGCTCCGCGGCGCCCAGACGCCCGGCGAGCTCAAGCAGCGAACCGAGCGGCTGCATCGATTCGAGGGCCTTCCGGAGATCCAGCAGACCCTCGACGGGCTCACACGACGCGAGCTCGTCGAGCGACTCGATCGCCGGCCCGGCCAGAAGGAGGAGCGCTACCGGCACCTCCTCGGCGGCGACCAACCCGCGGGAGCGATCGCCGCAGACCCCGCACTCGCCGCGACCCTGACAGGACCCGACCTCGAGGCGCGCGTCGCCGCGGTCGAGGCCGAGCTCCGGACGGTGAGAGGCGAGCTCGACGCGATCCGGGCGCGCCTGCCCGACTGACGTCCACGCGGCGTCGGACCAGGCATTCAGAGCGCCGTGTAGGCCGAGAGCTGGAGCGTCTCGCCCTCGATCTCCAGTCCGGACCCGAGAACTCCCGGCCCCTTCAGCCGCAGGTCCGAGCCGAGCCCGGCCGACGCCCCGCGCACGACCTGCGCGTCCGCGACCTCGTCGACGAAGCCGAGCAGCCGCTTCGGCCGCGTCGCGGGCCGATCCAAGTAGTCGAGCGCGTCGAGGAGGTAGCCTCGGCGGAGCTTCGGCCAGATCTCGGCGAATGCGTCGGGGCGTGAGACCGCATCGAGGCACAGGGCGTCGCCGAGGGCGAGAACCGCACCGCACTGCCCCGGCTCGGCGTGGAACGCCGGCTCGAGCGCCTCGAGCTCGCGCTCACGGGCGAGGAACAGGTCGCGATGGGCACCGGTGGGCGACGTCGCGCCGAGGCGCTCCGCGTGGCCGCGGATCGTCTCCCAGACCTCGTCCTGTGCGATGCCGCGGGCCAGCGGCCTTGCTTGGAGCGCCGCGGCCTTGCGGCGGCGCAGCTCCGTGTTGGTGATGTGCGGCGCGGAGGAGAATTTCGTCGAGATCGACCGCCAGCGGCCTTGCTCGGCGCACGAGACCGGGATGCGCGTCGTGGAGCCCGCGCCGACGAGAACGCTCACGTTCAGGATCCGATTCTGCTTCGCGCCGACGACCTCGGCGCCGTCGTAGAGCAGGACATCGTGCGGCAGGGGATTCGAGACGACCAGCTCGGGCACGTCGCCCGCCTCACTGGTCTCGGTGATCGAGAGCCCCCGCGCGAGCGCGGCTTCGAGCATGAGGTATCGCGCGCGCGGGTCGCGCAGCGGGAAGAGCGGTGCAACGACGATCCCGCGGTGTTCCACGGGGTCTCCGACCTGGAACGGCAGCAATGTGGTGTGCAAGAGCGAGCTCCTTTCGTCTGAAGAGAGTCACCCGCCGCGCACCGATTCCTTACGGCGAGCGCGCGCGGCGCACCGCGCTCCACGCAGCCGAAGAGGAGAACCCGCGCCGCACGAGGAACGAAGCCGCCCGCAGACTCGCGGCCTCGTCGTCGACCGCTCGTCGTCCGAGCGCACGGACGGCGAGCGCCGCTTCGTCGACGTCGCCGAACGCCTCCTCGAGCGCTGCCACCGCCACGCCCTCCGGCACGAGACGGCGTCGAAGCGTCTGGGCTGCCCGCCGGCGCCCGAACCCGCGTGCCTGCAGGCCACGCGCGAGCTGACCGGCGAGCTCGGCGTCGTCGAGGTAGCCGAGCCGGAGTGCCTCGTCGATCGCGGCAGCCGCCTCGTCGGCCGCGACTCCACGTGCCGCCAGCTTCGCCTCGATCTCGGCAACTGACTGCGCCTTCGCCGCGAGCGAGTTGCAGACGAACACGCGCGGATCGGTCTCCCGGCCCTTCGACCACGCAGTTGTCTTTCCAGACGACGGCATGGGCCCATCCTGCCCGAGCCGCCGGACGGACGACCCGGGGCCGACGCGGGGCCGACCCGCCGGCCGAGCCGTCCGAACTAGCGCCCCTACGCCGCCTCGCGGATCGCCCGGCCCTCACCGAGCGCGATCGCCGCCTCGACGAGCGCGAGGTGCGTGAAGGCCTGAGGAAAGTTCCCGAGCTGGCGGCCCGAGCGCGGCTCGTACTCCTCGGCGAGGAGACCGACGTCGTTCCGCAATGCGAGGAGCCGTTCGAAGAGCGTCTGCGCCTCGTCCACCCGACCCTGCAGCGCGAGCACCTCCACGAGCCAGAACGAGCACGCGAGGAACACGCCCTCTCCGGCCGGCAGCCCATCGGCACCCTCGTCCTCCGTGCGATACCGCAGGACCAGGCCGTCGACGAGGAGCTCCTTCTCGATCGCGGCCACGGTGGACACCATCTTCGGGTCGGTCGCCGAGATGAAGCCGACGAGAGGCATCACGAGCGCACTCGCGTCCAGCGCCTCCGAATCGAACGACTGCGTGAACGCGCTCTTCGCGTCGCTCCAGCCCCGTGCGTGCACCTCCGCCTCGATCTCGGCGCGAATCTCGCGCCAGCGATCGACAGGCCCCTCGCGACCGAACTCTTCGTGCGCGCGGATCCCACGGTCGAACGCCACCCATGCCATCACCTTCGAGTGCGTGAAGTGGCGCGCGGCGCCCCGGACCTCCCAGAGCCCCGAGTCCTCCCGGCGCCATCCCTCCTCGAGCCAGGCGAGCATGTTCCTCGCGAGCGACCAGATGTTGTCGTCGGCCGGCGCGCCGTGGACCCGTGCCTGGTAGAGCGCGTCGATCACCTCGCCGTAGACGTCCAGCTGGAGCTGGGTCGACGCGGCGTTGCCGACCCGCACCGGCACGGACCCCTCGTAGCCCGGGAGCCAGTCGAGCGTGCGCTCGTCGAGCCGCCGCTCGCCGGCGAGCCCGTACATGATCTGCACGTCGGCCGGATCGCCGGCGATCGCGCGCAGGAGCCACTCGCGCCATGCGACCGCCTCGTCCTTGTACCCCGCCTGGAGCATCGCGAGCAGGGTCAGGGTTGCGTCGCGCAGCCAGCAGAAGCGGTAGTCCCAGTTCCGGACGCTCCCGATCCACTCCGGCAGCGAGGTCGTCGGCGCAGCGACGATCCCGCCGGTCGGCTCGTAGGTGAGCGCCTTCAGGAGCAATAGCGACTCGTGGATCTCGTCGTGGTACGGCCCGTAGTGAACACAGGTGTTCGCCCACTCGTGCCAGTAGCGAATCGAGTCTTCGAGCGACTCCTCCGGGTCGACCTCCTCCGGCAGCGGCTCATGCGACGGGTACCACGTGAGGACGAACGGCACGCGGTCGCCAGGGCCCAGCAAGAACTCGGAGACCGTCGTCATGTTCTCGCCGCGCACATCGACCGGCGTGCGGAAGCACAGGGCGTCGGGCCCGGCGATCGCGACACGGGCATGGTCGACGCGGCGCACCCACGGGACGATCTGGCCGAAGTCGAAGCGGATCACGAGCTCCGAGCGCATGGGCACGAATCCCTCGACGCCCTCGACGATCCGGACGATGTCGGGTGCGCGCCCGCGTGGCGGCATGAAGTCGATCGCGCGGACGACGCCCTCGGCCGTCTCGTACGTCGACTCGAGGACGAGCGTGTCGCGCTTGTACGCGCGCGAGGAGCCGGTCAGCGGCGACGTGGGGGAGAGCACCCAGCGGCCGTGATCGGGCGTGCCGAGGAGCGCCGCGAAGCACGCACCCGAGTCGAACCGGGGAAAACAGCACCAGTCGATCGACCCTTCGCGATCGACCAGCGCGGCGGTCTGCAGGTCGCCGATCAGGGCGTAGTCCTCGATCCGCGCCACCAGCCAATCCTAGGCCGCATCGCCGATCCGCAGGCGGGAAGGTCGCGTCAGGCGGCTGCGGCGGCGCTCGCGTCCCCGTAGGGCGCGAACATCGCGGCGAGGTGCTCGAGCTCCGTCACCGACCCGGCGAGCAGCTCGACGCGGCCCGCGGAGACGGCCGCGCGGGCGCTGACCGTGCCGCTGATCACCCGGTGGAGCTCCTCGGCCTCGGCCGCGACGATCAGGTCCGGATTCTCGGCGGGGACCTTCATCGCGACGAGCGCTCCGTCCGTCACCTGCAGCGAGATCGTCTCGCCGTCGACGAACCGGATCTCGTAGGTGCCCTCGACCGCTTCCTCCGGTCGGAACCGAACGTGGACGGCGTACATGCTCCAGCAGTCCCCGGCCTCGGGCGGACCGAGCGTCGACGCGCCCCACGCGGCTAGCGCACGCAAGACGCCGTCCAGCTCACGTCCTCGGTCGGTCAGCTCGTAGACGCTCACCGCCCACGGCGGCGGCAGCTTCGTCTTGCGGACGATTCCGGCTTTCTCGAGGTCACGGAGGCGGCTCGCAAGGATGTTCGAGCCGATTCCCGGCAGCGCCTCGGCGAGGTCGGTGTACCGGCGTTGGCCCAGCATCAGCTCGCGCACGATCAGGAGCTCCCAGCGGTCTCCGACCTGATCGAGCGCATGCGCCACGGGGCAGTACTGGTGGTAGGCCTTCACGCCCCCATTGTATGCCATCGCTAGAGGTTCGGTTGTCCGCACTCTTTGTACGGAAGACCGTACTTCTGAATCGAAAGCAGGGGCGTAGCGTGCCGACGGTAAGCGATTCGAAAGGTGACGACCCATGGTTGCTTCCGCAAGGCACAGGTGGTTCGCGCTGGCGCTCCTGAGCGTTGTCCAGTTCATGCTGGTTCTTGACATCGCGATCGTGAACGTCGCGCTTCCTTCGATCCAGGTGGATCTCGGGTTCTCGCAGGAGAACCTCCAGTGGGTGATCAGCGCCTACGCGCTCGTGTTCGGCGGCTTCCTGCTCCTCGGTGGGCGGGCGGCCGACCTTCTCGGGCGCCGGCGGATGTTCATCTCCGGTCTCGTCGTCTTCACGTCCGCGTCGCTCCTGGCGGCGCTCGCGTGGAGCGAGACCTCGCTCATCGGCGCACGGGCCGTGCAGGGTCTCGGCGCGGCGATCATCGCCCCCGCTGCGCTCTCGATCCTGATGACGACGTTTTCCGAGGGCAAGGAGCGCAACATCGCGCTCGGTGTCTGGGGAGCGGTCGGCGGCTTCGGCGCCGCGGCAGGCGTCCTGCTCGGCGGGATCTTCACTGATCTGCTCAGCTGGGAGTGGATCTTCTTCCTGAACATCCCGGTCGGGATCACGGCGCTCGCGCTCGCTCCCTTCCTGCTCGCCGAGAGCCGCGATGCGACCGCCAAGAGCTTCGACGCTCTCGGCGCGGTGCTCGTCACCGGCGGCCTCTCGACGGCGGTCTACGGGATCACTCAGGCGAACGACTGGGGCTGGAGCTCCGGGAAGACGATCGGCATCTTCGCGGCCGCCGTCGCCCTGCTCGCCGGCTTCGTCGTCCGCGAGCTCACGACGAGCGACCCGCTGATGTCGTTCTCGATCTTCCGGATCAAGACCGTCACGGGCGCGAACATCGCCGGCTTCATCCTGGGCACGGCGCTGTTCTCGATGTTCCTGATGCTGACGCTCTACATGCAGCAGGTGCTCGGCTACTCGCCACTCAAGACGGGCGTCGCGTACATCGCGGTCGCCGGTGGCTCGATCGTCTGGGCGACAGTCGCCTCGCAGCTCGTGACGCGGGTCGGCGTCAAGCCCGTGCTCGTCACCGGGATGAGCCTGCTCACGCTGGGCCTCCTCTACTTCACGCAGGTGTCGGTCGGCGGCAGCTACCTCGGCGACCTGCTTCCGGGCTTCCTGGTGGTCGGGCTCGGGGTCGGCTTCTCGTTCGTGCCGATCTCGATCGCCGCGCTCGCAGGCGTCGGCGCCAAGGACGCAGGACTCGCCTCGGGCCTGATCAACACCTCACAGCAAATCGGCGGCGCGCTCGGGATCGCCGTCCTCTCGTCGGTCGCGGTTTCGAACACGAGCGGCGCGACCCGGCCGGAGGCGCTCACGAGCGGCTTCCACGCCGCCTTCTGGGTCGGAGTCGTGATCGCAGCGGTCG
>DASSVY010000268.1:0-11503 GCA_035705535.1 Gaiella sp.
GCGGACGCGATCTACGAGGCGATCGACGCCGGCGTCCACACGGTGATCGCGATCACGGAGGGCATCCCCGCGCACGAGATGCTCAGCATCCACGGATACGCGCGTGCCAGGGGCGTGCGGACGCTGGGCCCGAACTGCCCCGGCGCGCTTTCGCCGGGAAAGGCGAACGTCGGGATCATCCCGGCGGAGATCTTCACCGAGGGCTCGATCGGCCTCGTCTCCCGCTCGGGCACGCTCACGTACCAGATCGGCCACGAGCTCACGCAGATGGGCCTCGGCAACTCGACGATCGTCGGCATCGGCGGAGACCCCGTCGTCGGCTCCTCGTTCGTCGACGTCCTCGGGCTCTTCCAGGACGACCCAGAAACCGAGTACGTCGTGATGGTCGGCGAGATCGGCGGGGACGAGGAGGAGAAGGCCGCCGACTTCATCCAGTCGGAGATGACGAAGCCGGTCGTCGCCTACATCGCAGGCTTCACTGCGCCACCCGGGAAGACGATGGGGCACGCGGGCGCGATCATCTCGGGCTCCTCCGGGACAGCCGAGGCGAAGAAGCAGGCGCTCGAGGCGCGCGGGATCAGGGTCGGCACGACGCCGACGGAGACCGCGGAGCTCGCAGCCGAGCTCGCCCGCTGACCTCGTGGCGCCGACCGCGGGCGGATCGCTCGCGCATCCCACGGTCGGCGGCGCGTTTACGAGCCCCGTCCTGCCCGGCACGGGCTGGCCCGGCGACCCGGCCGACGCTACGACGCCGGTCGCGCAGGCGCCGGCCGACGTCGCGGAGCTGGCCGCCGATGCGAGCCTCGAGGAGGTCACGGCGCGGTCGGCCGTCTGCCGGGCCTGCCCGCGCCTCGTCGAGTGGCGAGAGGAGATCGCGGTCGAGAAGCGCCGCGCGTTCGCGACGGAGCCGTACTGGGGGAGGCCGGTGCCCGGCTTCGGCGATCCGCGTCCGCGCGTCCTCGTCGTCGGCCTCGCGCCGGCGGCGCACGGAGGCAACCGCACCGGGCGTGTCTTCACGGGCGACCGGAGCGGCGACTGGCTCTTCGGAGCCCTCTACCGGGCGGGGCTCGCGTCGCAGCCGACCGCCATCGACGCAGCCGACGGGCTCCGACTGCAGGGCGCGCGCGTCGTCGCTCCCGTGCGCTGCGCGCCGCCCGCGAACCGGCCGACGCCGAACGAGCGGGACACCTGCGCGCCCTGGTTCGACCGCGAGTTGGGGCTGGTCCTCCCGTCGCTCGCCGCGATCGTCGCGCTCGGGTCGTTCGCGTGGTCGGCGGCCCTGGCTGCGCTCGCGCGCTGCGATGTCCGGGTCCCGCGGCCGCGTCCCCGCTTCGGCCACGGCGAGGAGGTCCGGTTGCAGGGACCCGACGGCGAGGTGCTCGTGCTCGGGTGCTACCACCCGAGCCAGCAGAACACGTTCACGGGGCGCCTCACGGAGCCGATGCTCGACGACGTGTTCGCTCGCGCCGTCTCGCCGGAGGCGTGACCCCTCAGCCGACCGACCAGCGGCCGGTGAACTCGCGTTGCGCCTCGGTCGGCTCGCCGAGCTCGACGCCCAGAGTGGCGAGCTTCGTCCGTGCGATCTCCGCGTCGAGCGCGGGCGGGAACGCGTGCAGCCCCGGCTCCAGCCCCCCTTGCGCAAGCAGGTGCGCCGCGAGCGCCTGCACCGAGAACGAGAGGTCCATGATCTCGACCGGATGCCCGTCGCCGCCGGCGACGTTCGTCTGGCGGCCCTCGGCGAGCACGTAGACACGCCGCCCGTCGCCGAGGTCGTGCTCCGTCACGCCGGGCCGCACCTCGTCACCGGGCCCGAGCCCGTCGATCGCGATCTCGCGCTCGTGGTGGCCGCCGTTCGCGAGCACCGCTCCGTCCTTCAGGAGCGGCAGCGCCTCGCGTGGGACGGCGTCGATCGCGCCCGTCGCGGTGATCAGCACGTCTGCATCGGGAAGCGCGTCCTCGAGGCGGGCTACCCGGTGGCCGTCCATGTGCGCCTCGAGCGCCGCAACCGGATCGACCTCGACGACCGTGACGCGACCGCCCTCGCCCTGCGCGTACCGCGCGAGGCCCTTGCCGACCCAGCCGTAGCCGACGATGCAGAACTCGCGGCCGGCAAACGTCAGGTTCGTGAGCCGGTCGATCGCCGCGAGCGTCGACTGGCCGGTGCCGTAGCGGTTGTCGAAGAGATGCTTGCAGCGGGCGTCGTTCGCCGCGATGGCCGGGAACGTGAGCCGTCCCGCAGCCTCCATGGCCCGGAGCCGTGCGACCCCCGTCGTCGTCTCCTCGGTGACGCCGCGCAGCCCGGCCGCGACCCCGGGCCGGTGCTCGACGATCCGTGCGGTCAGCTCGCAGCCGTCGTCGACGACGATCTCCGGCGCGGTGTCGGCGACAGCGAGGAGGTCGGCGTCGAACTCCTCCGGCGACACGCCGTGCCGCGCGTGCACCTCGAGCCCACGTGCCACGAGCGCGGCGCAGATCGCGTCCTGCGTCGAGCCGGGGTTCGATCCCGAGACGACGACCTCCGCGCCCGCCTCCGCGAGGAGCAGGGCGAGGTAGGCGGTCTTCGCCTCGAGGTGGACGACGACGGCGACGCGGCGCCCGCGGAGCACACCGTCCGCGAGACGTTCCCGCGCCAGCCGGTTGAGCACAGGCGAGTGGCGCTCGACCCAGCGGATACGCTGCTCCCCGGCCGGCGCGAGCGCCGGGTCGGCGATGCGTGAGCGGGAGGCGGCGCTCATCGGGCGGACGGCCGCCCGGTCAGATCTTGCGGCGCGGCCGGACCGGGCCCCACTTCGAGCCGCGGCGGCGCGACGAGTAGACGAGCTTCGGCGCGGCGGTCTTCATCCCGGTCTCCGCGAACGTCTCGTGCTGGCCGTTCAAGCGCGCGACGCGACTCATGTCGGCCTGCTGCTCGGGGAGGACGAGCGTGACGCCCGTGCCCGACCGGCCGGCGCGGCCCGTCCGCCCTACGCGGTGCGTATACGCCTTGCCGTCCTCGGGCGGGTCGAAGTTGATCACGTGCGTGACGTTCTCGAGGTCGAGCCCGCGCGCCGCGACGTCGGTGGCGATGAGCGTCGTCACCTTCCCGCTCTCGAAGCGCTCGAGCGCCCGTTGGCGCTGGCTCTGGTTGAGGTCGCCGTGCATCGCCGTGGCCTTGACCCCACGCTGGTCGAGCCGTCGGGCGAGACGGTCTGCCCCGCGCTTCGTCCGGACGAAGACGAGCGCGAGCCCCCGCTCGGCGTCCAGCAGCTCGACGAGCGTGTCGATCTTGCCGTCCTGCGTCACGGCGACGAACTTGTGGTCGATCTCGCCCGGCGCCTGCTCGCTCGGAAGCTCGGCCTCGATCCGCGTGGGCGACTGCGTATACGCCTGCGCGCGCTCGCCGACCTCGCCGTCGAGCGTCGCGGAGAAGAACATCGTCTGCCGCTCGCGCGGAAGGCGCTTGACGATTCGGTCGACCTGGGGCTTGAAACCCATGTCGAGCATCCGGTCGGCCTCGTCGAGGACGAGGATCTCGACGGCGTCGATCGTGAGCATCCGCCGGTCGAGCAGGTCCTGCAGGCGGCCGGGCGTCGCCACGATCACGTGCGCGTCGCGCGCGGAGTTCGCCTGCGGTCGGATCGAGACGCCTCCGTAGACCGTGGCGACCTTCAGGCCGCGCGCGGTCGCGAGGAGAGCAATCTCCTCGCTCACCTGGAGCGCGAGCTCGCGGGTCGGGACGAGGACGAGCGCTGCCGGACGGGCGTCGTCGAGGGGTACCCGCTCGACCAGTGGGATCGCGAACGCGAGCGTCTTGCCCGACCCGGTCGGGGACTTCGCGAGCAGGTCGGTGCCGGCGAGCGCCGGCGGGATCGCGCGCGTCTGGATCTGGAACGGGCTCGTGAGGCCGCGCGCATCGAGCGCTGCGGTCAGCTTCGCGCTCACGCCGAGCGCGGCAAATGACTGTGACATGTGACTCCTGTGATTTGGTGGAACTGGCTCGAGACCTACGACACTCGAGCCCACAAGGAGTCGAACGAAGCGGATCTCACGGGCCGACCGGCGGCCGACCGTGCCTGAAAGGTAGCAATCGACCCGGCGGACGCCGTCGGTAGGCTCGGTTTCATGGCACCGATCTCCTTCGCCCGAGGCGCTCCGGCGCCCGCGTGCCTCGACGCGGAGCTGCTCGCGAGCTGCGCGACGGCGGCGCTCGAGCGGGACGGCGCGACGATCCTGTCGTACGGGCCGGGCGGCGGCTACGGACCGCTTCGCGAGCTGCTCGCCGAGCGCCATGGCGTCGATCCGGCACGCGTCTTCGCGACCACCGGCGGTCTCCAGGGCTTCGTTCTCTACGCGACCGTCCAGCTGCTGCGGCGTCCGGGCAGGGTGCTCGTCGAGGCCCCGACCTACGATCGGCCGCTGAAGCTCCTTCGCTGGCAGGGCGTGGACGTCGTCGGCATCCCGATGGACGACGAGGGGCTCGATCCGGGCGCGCTCGAGGCAGAGCTCGCGCGTGGCGGCGACGTGTCCTTCCTCTACACGATCCCGACGTTCCAGAACCCGAGCGGCCGCACGCTCGGCGAGGAGCGCCGGCGTCGGATCGTGGAGCTCTCGGCGGAGCACGACCTGCACGTGCTCGAGGACGACCCGTACGGGCTCGTCCGCTACGCCGGCGCCCCGATCCCGTCGATCCACTCGCTCGAGGGCGGCGAGCGCGTCACTTTCACGTCCTCGTTCTCGAAGACCGTGGCGCCCGGGCTTCGCGTCGGCTGGTTCGTCGTCCCCGAGGCGATGCGCGCCGACTACGACGACCGTGCCGTGTCGACGTACATCTCGCCGCCGCTCCTGCCGCAGGCGATCGTGCAGGAGCTGTTCGTGCGCGGCGCATTCGAACCGAACCTCGAGCGCATCCGCGGGATCCTCGGCGCCCAGCGCGGCGCGATGCTCTCGTCGCTCGAGACCGAGCTCCGCGGGCGAGCGTCCTGGAGCACGCCCGAGGGCGGGTATTTCGTCTGGCTCGACCTCGAGGAAGGGACCGATGCGTCCGCGCTCCTCGGGCGGGCGACCGGGGCCGGCGTGACGTTCGTCCGGGGCTCGGACTTCTTCGTCGGCGGCGGCGGCGCCAGCGCGGCGCGCCTCGCGTTCTCCTACGAGCCGCCCGAGCGGATCGCCGAGGGCGTCCGCCTCCTCGCCTCGCTGCTGTAGGGCGCGTCTACGTCTTGCGGCTGCGCCACCAGCGCGGCCCGATCCGGCCGAGGGCGGCGCCGAGCGCCATGCTGAGCAGGATCAGCCAGATCAGCCGGGTGTTCACGGAGAAGAACACGAAGCTGACCTCCTGCTTGCTGGAGTTGAGGAGGAGGAAGGCGACGGCGTAGACGGCGACGACCGCCCAGAGGACCAGCTTCCAGCGAGGGATGCCGCCCCCGCTGCTGGACGCGCCCTGGGCCTGCGGTTCGTTCGCCACGCGGCGATCTTACGCGGTTGCGTGCGCGACCTGTGCGACGGGAGCGCGGAGGACGAGACGCGGCTGCGCGGGAGGCATGAGCTGGCCTCCGGTCGCCGCGCGGAAGGTGGGGCACGGGGCGTTGCCCGGTAGTGCGCAGAGGCCCGCTCGGCGGAAGTAACAGTCCTCGCAGGTCGCTGGCGTGCGCTTGCTCATCGTCCCCTTTCCGTGCTGCCCATCCCCTGAATGACAGCGGCCATTGTGGTCCTGGCCATTGGGCCCCGCAAGCCCCTTCCGAGACGAACTTGCCGCAAATTGCGGATGTCGTCAGATTCGAAGAAATACCTGCAAAATGACTACTTTTGTGGGAGCGTTTTCAGGACGCGCAACGCCTGTCGAAAACTCTCCACAGGGATGATCCGCAACCCCCCTGCATACCGGCGTGCAGTCGCCGCGTTATCCCCAGCCGGGACGAGGAACACGTCCGCGTTCGCCTGGCGGACGCCGACCGTCTTCTGCTTCAGACCGCCGACCGGGAGGATCGAGCCGTCGAGCTGGATCTCCCCGGTTGCGGCGACGCGGAGGCCGCGGTCGACGTCCTTCCCGAGCTCCTGGTAGACCTGGAGCGCGAACGGCAGGCCCGCCGAGGGGCCGCCGATGTTGCCGAGGTCGATGTTCACCTTCCGCGGCAGCTCGATCTCCGCGTCCTCGCTCACGCTGATTCCGACGATCGCCCGCTTCGGCTCGGTCGGGGAGCGGACCGTCTTCACCGTGCGCTCGAGCGTCTCTCCGTCGCGGCGCAGCCTGAGGGTCACGGACTCCCCCGGCGCGAGCGGGGCCAGCGCGGTGCGCAGCTGCGCGACCGTCTTCACGGGCTTCCCGGCGGCGCCGACGATCACGTCGCCCTGCTCGAGCGCTGATGCGGCCGGCACGTCGCTCGCCACGCCGTCGACGACGACGCCGGTCGGCGTCGTCTTCACGGGATACCCAGCCGCCTTCAACGCGACCGCGGCCGCGACCTGCTCGGACCGGTCCATGTCCACGCGCGCCTGCGCGCGTTGCTCGGCGAACGACTCGCCCGGCGGTGTCACTGCGTGCTGGGGAACGAGGCTGGAGCCGTCGGGCTGAAGGAAGGGCAGGAGCCGCTCGAGCCACCGGGCCTTGCGCAGCGAGACGTCCACGAAGTAGATGCCGCCGCCGTTGTCCGGCTCGCGGCCTCCTTCCACCGTCACTTTCGTCGCGACCGGCTTGGCCTTGTCCGGGATGAAGAGAAACTCGTCCGACGACGTCGTCGCGGCGATGAAGACGAACAGGGCGAGCAGGGTCGCGCCGGCGAGAAGGAGAGCGGTGGGTGTGACGCGGAGGCGAGCCATGCGGCCGGGGTCGGCGTCAGAGGAGGGAGCGCGTCAGGCCGCCGTCGACCGGGATCACGGCTCCCGTGACGTACGACGCGCGCCCGGAGGCGAGGAACGCGGCGACCGCTCCGACCTCGTCGGCGGTACCGAGCCGGCCCAGGGGGATTCGCCGGAGGGCCGTCGGAGAAAGGCCATGCTCGCCGTACAGCTGCCGCATCCGCTCGGTGTCGATCTGGCCCGGCGCGATCGCGTTGACGGTGATCCCGTCGGGCGCCAACTCGCGCGCGAGGGTCTTCAGCCAGCCGATCACGCCCGGCCTGACGGCGTTCGACAACGCGAGCCCGTCGATGGGCTCGCGGACAGAGGACGACTCGATCGCGACGATGCGCCCCTGCCTGCTCGCTCGGAGGTGGGGCAGGCAGTGGCCGACGAGCGTGACCTGCGATGTGAGGAGAAGCGCGACCGCCTCGTCGACCGCGGCTGCGGTCAGCGAGGCCGCCTGCGACGCGGGCGGCCCGCCCCCATTGATCACGAGGATGTCGAGCGCGCCGAAGGCTCCGACCGTCGCCTGGACGAGCCGCTCGAGGTGCTGCGGGATCGTGAGGTCGCCCTGGACGGCGAGCGCGCCGATGCGGTCGGCCTCGCGCTCGAGCACCTCGCGCCGGCGCGAGAAGAGCGCGACGTTGGCGCCCTCGCCGGCGAGCGACTCCGCGACCGCCAGGCCCATGCCGGACGAGCCGCCACAGACGATAGCCGTGCGTCCTTCGAGCCCCAGCTCCATCGGCGCAAGGCTACCCGGGGCCTCGTTCAGCCCCGATGAAGCGAACAACGCCGCGCGAACCGGCCTACGTGGTCGTCAGCACGTCGACGACCTCGCGCACGGCCGCCGCGGAGGCCTTGAGCATCTTCTTCTCGTCGGCGCTCAGCTTCAGCTTCACGATCTCCTCGACGCCGGCCGCTCCGAGGCGAACGGGGACGCCCATGTACAGGCCGTCGATCCCGTACTCGCCCTCGAGGAGCGCGGTGCACGGGAGCACGCGCTTCTGGTCGAGGCAGATCGCGTCGACCATCTGCGCGGCGGCCGCGCCCGGCGCGTACCACGCGGACGTGCCGAGGAGGCCGACGAGCTCGCCACCGCCCTTCCGGGTCCGCGCGACCATCTTCGAGATCCGGCCGCGCGGCGCGAGCTGCTCGAGCGGCACGCCACCGACGGTCGTCGCCGAGACGACGGGGACCATCTGGTCGCCGTGGCCGCCGAGCACCATCGCCTGGACGTCCTTCACGGACGAGCCCGTCTCCCAGGCGATGAAGGCGGAGAAGCGCGCCGTGTCGAGGATCCCGGCCATGCCGAGCACGCGCTCCTTCGGGAAGCCCGAGACCGCGTGCGCCACGTGGCACATCGCGTCGAGCGGGTTCGAGACGACGACGATCACGCTGCGCGGCGAGCGCTTCGCGATCTCCCTCGTCACCGACGCGACGATCGCCTCGTTCGTCGTCACGAGGTCGTCGCGGCTCATCCCGGGCGAGCGCGGACGGCCGGCGGTGATCACGACGACGTCGGAGCCCTTCGTCTCGGCGTACCCCTCGACGCCGACGATCGCGGGCTCGTAGCCCGTGACCGACGCCATCTGGTTCATGTCGAGCGCCTTGCCCGCGGCGAAGTTCGGGACGATGTCGACCAGGACGACGTCCGCGTAGTCGCGCCGCGCGACCTCGAGCGCGCACGTCGCGCCGACGTTCCCGGCGCCGATCACCGTGACCTTCTTTCTTCCGTTCACGTCTCTCCCTTGGTCGAGTGCGCCTTCGCTTCAGCGAAGCCGCTCGATGATCGCGTCCGCGTACTCGGACGTCCCTACGGCGGTCGGGTCGTCGCGTGTCGGCTTCAGGTCGTAGGTCACACGGTCGCCCTCCGCGATCACGCCGGCGACGGCTTCCTCGAGCCGCTGCGCCGCGTCGCGCTCGCCGATGTGCTCCAGCATGAGCTTGCCCGAGAGGATCATCGCCGTCGGGTTGACGCGGTTCTGGCCCTTGTACTTCGGCGCCGACCCGTGGGTCGCCTCGAAGACGGCCGCCTCGGTGCCGATGTTCGCGCCGGGCGCGACGCCGAGACCGCCGACGAGGCCGGCGGTCAGGTCGCTGATGATGTCGCCGTAGAGGTTCGGCAGCACGAGGACGTCGAACTCCTCGGGGCGCTGCACGAGCCCCATGCAGAGCGCGTCGACGAGCGTCTCCCACGGCTCGATGTCCGCGTAGTCCGCCGCTACCTCGCGGAAGACCGCGAGGAAGAGCCCGTCGGTGTGCTTCATGATGTTGGCCTTCGTGATGCAGGAGACGCGCTCGCGCCCGTTGGCGCGCGCGTACTCGAACGCGAAGCGGATGATCCGTTCCGACCCCTCCGGGCTCAGCGGCTTGATCGAGATCCCGGAGCTCGAGGCGATGCGCTTCGGCTGGCGGGCGTTCAGGAAGTCGATGACGGCCTGCGCGTCGTCGGTGCCCGACTCGAACTCGATCCCCGCGTAGAGGTCCTCGGTGTTCTCGCGCACGACGACGATGTCGACGCCCTCGTAGCGCGAGCGGACGCCCGGGTACGACTTGCAGGGCCTGACGCACGCGAAGAGGCCCAGCTCGTGGCGCAGCGCGACGTTCACCGAGCGGAAGCCGGTACCGATCGGGGTCGTGATCGGGCCCTTCAGCGCGACGCCGTTCCGTTTGATCGACTCGAGCGTCTCGGCCGGAAGCGGCGTGCCGGCCGCCTCCATGACGTCGACGCCGGCCTCGCGGACGTCCCAGTCGAACGCGACGCCCGTCGCCTCGAGCACCCGGCGCGTTGCCTCGGTGAGCTCGGGTCCGGTGCCGTCGCCCGGAACGAGTGTGACCGTGTACGACATCGCGGCGGAGGATAGTGACAGGGGCGTGAATCCCCGCTCAGGTACCGTCCGGCGCAGGACGCGCGGCGAGAAAGGGAGAGGGATGAGCGAGTTCAAGCCGGGGCTCGAGGGCGTCGTCGCCGTCGAGACCGAGATCGCAGAGCCGGACCGCGAGGGCGGATCGCTCCGCTATCGCGGCGTCGACATCGAGGACCTCGTCGGCCACTACCCGTACGAGCGCGTGTGGGGACTGCTCGTCGACGACGACCTCGACTCCACGATGCCCGGCCCCGAGCGGTACGAGCCGGCGCGGCTCACGGGGGACGCGCCCTCCGACCTCCAGGCCGAGACCGCGCGCCTTGCCGGTGTGTGGAAGCTCGGCAAGCTCAACGAGATCTCCGACGAGCAGGCCCGGAAGGACCTCGGGCGGCTGTCGGGCCAGATGATGGCGATCGTCGCCCGCTCGGCGCGCGTCGCGGACGGCGAGACGGAGCCGATCCCCGAGGAGGTCGTCGCCCGCGGCGAGACGGCTGCCGAGAAGTTCCTGCTCCGTTGGCGTGGCGAGGCCGATCCACGTCACGTGAAGGCGATCGACACCTACTGGATCTGCACGGCCGAGCACGGCCTCAACGCCTCGACGTTCACGGCACGCGTGGTCGCTTCGACCGGGGCGGACTGCGGCGCCGCCCTCTCCGCGGCCGTCGGCGCTCTCTCCGGCCCGCTCCACGGCGGTGCGCCGGCGTACGTGAAGCCGATGCTCCAGGAGGTGAAGCAGCTCGGCGACGCCGAACGATGGGTGCAGGACGCGCTCGCGTCAGGCAAGCGGATCATGGGCTTCGGTCACCGCGTCTACCGGGCGGAGGACCCGCGCTCCCGGATCCTCAAGCGGGTTGCGAAGGAGCTCGGCGCGGAGGACGTCGACGTCGCGGAGGAGCTCGAGACGGTCGCCCTCGCGGCGCTGCAGGAGCGGCATCCGGACCGCGTCCTCGCGACGAACGTCGAGTACTACTCGGCGATCGTGCTCGACGTCGCGGAGATCCCGCCGCCGCTCGCTCCTGCGATGTTCGCCTGCTCGCGCGTCGCGGGCTGGTCGGCGCACATTCTCGAGCAGAAGCGGACCGGGCGGCTCTTCCGGCCGTCCGCCCGGTACGTCGGGCCGCCATCGCGGTCGCTCTCGGCCGTCTGATGCAGCTCGCCGAGGCCGCGACGCGAGCGGAGGAGCTCGCCCGCTCGGGCGGAGCCGAGCGCGAGCTCGCCGAGCTGCGGGCGAGCTGGGACGACGAGATCGAGGCCGCCGCGCGGAGCGGCGACTACCGCGTCCGCGGGCAGGCGTACCGCGCGATTGCCCAGTTCCGCTTCCGCCAGAAGCTCGAGCTTCTGCGCCGTGGGCTGGAGGACGAGAGCGCCGGGGCACGTGGCTCGGCCCTGATCGCGCTGCGCTCGCTCTCGTCCGACCATCCGGGCGACGTGAACGGCTTCCGGCCGCTCCTCAACGAGCTCGCGAAGCGTGACCCGAACGCCGCCGTCCGCAGGCTCGCGATCCTGTGCCTCGAGAACGGCACGGCCGACCGCGGCTCGATCCAGCTGCTCGACGGGATCGCAGGCGACGACGAGGCAGACCGCGACGTGCGCGAGACCGCGCGCAAGGTGTCGGCCGCGCTCCTCAAGAAGTCACGCGCAAAATCGCTTGCCCGCGAAGCGGGAATCCGCAGGAGCGGATTCCCGCCGCTTGGATCCCCGCCTCCGGCGGGGCACGTCCCTAAAGGCGTCGGCTGCGCCGCCGCAACGGCTCCGCTCCTGCGTTGCCAGCGTCTGCGAGCGATACGCCCGATGCGCAGGGCGACGGTCTCGAATACGCTGCC
>DASSVY010000269.1:0-4338 GCA_035705535.1 Gaiella sp.
CCGGTGCGCGTCGCGGTGATCGACTCCGGCATCGACCTCACGCATCCAGACCTCGTGCCGAAGATCGCCGCGGCGAAGAGCTTCGTCGGCGGGAGCGCGCAGGACACGCGTGGGCACGGCACGATCGTCGCCGGGATCATCGGCGCGGAGCCGGAGAACGACACGGGGATCGCCGGTCTCGCCCCCGATGCCGAGCTGCTCATCGCGAAGGTCGTCGCCGACAACGGGACGATCTCGGTGGAAGCAGAGGCGAAGGCCATCCACTGGGCCGTCGACCGCGGCGCGCGGGTGATCAACATCTCCCTCGGCGGGCTCCGCGACCCCAGCGACCCGAGCCGGGACACGTACTCGCGGCTCGAGCAGCAGGCGATCGCGTTCGCGGTGCGCCACGGCGTCGTCGTCGTCGCGGCGGTCGGCAACGCCGACCAGGCGCCGCGCACACCGTGGCGCTTCGCGAGCTACCCGGCCGCCCTCCCACACGTCCTCGGCGTGAGCGCCCTCGCCAGGAGCGGCGCGTCGCCGGCATTCTCGAACCGCGACGCGGTCTACAACGACGTGGCGGCTCCCGGCGAGGACGTCTTCTCGACCTTTCCGCGCAAGCTCACCGCCGACCGGCCCGAATGCCAGGACCAGGGCTACACGCCCTGCGCGACCGATCAGTTCCGGCCGCCCGAGGGCACCTCCTTCGCCGCTCCGCAGGTCACGGCCGCCGCCGCTGACATCCTTGGCGTCCGCCCGTCGCTCAGGCCGGAGCAGGTGATCGCGTTGATCGAGCGGAACGCGGACGACTCGTCCGCGTCGTCGGGCTGTGATCGCTGCCAGCCCGGGCGCGACTCCCTCACCGGCTGGGGCCAGCTCGACATCGCCTCCGCGATCCTCGCCCTCGACCGGCCGCTGCCGCCACGCGACGCCTACGAGCCGAACGACGACGCGGGCCCGGATGCCTACCGCCTGTACTTCCCCGCCGGGGCGAAGGCGCGGTTCGTCCGAGCCTCGACCGACTTCTGGGACGATCAGGACGACGTCTACGCCGTCCGGCTCCGCACCGGCGACAAGCTGTTCGTCTCGCTCGTGCCGTCGAGCTCGAACGGCGTCGTCCTCGCCCTCTGGCGGCCGGCGACCCTCTCGATCACCGACCTCGCCCGCCAGGACCTCCGCATCCGGCTGTCGAACCGTCCCGGGAGGCGCGAGCGCCTGGCCTACACCGCGTCCGAGCCCGGCTGGTACCACCTCCAGGTGCGGGCCACGATGCCGACTCCCGACCCGGTCGCCTACCGGCTCTCGATCGTCAGAGTCCGCTAGACGACGTGGGGGAACCCATGGTTCCCCCACGTTCCCCCTCCTTCTGCGCCGAGAACCGGCCGCCCGCACCTGGCCTCCCGGCCGGCAGAGCCGGCCTCCGGCCGTTGACGTCGGCTCACAGCAAACGCCCGAGGGACGAAGGCGTCACCAGGCTACGGATCCCACGCTAGAGCAGCTCGTCGGCGGGAACGTCGCGCAGGACGCGGGCGGGGCTGCCGACGACGACCGTTCGCGCGGGCACGTCCTTCGTCACGACGGCGCCGGCGCCGACGAACGCCTCCTCGCCGACCTCGATTCCGGGGCAGAGGATCGCGCCACCTCCGACCCGCGCGCCGCGGCGGATCGTCGGCCCCTTCATCAACGACTTCCGCCTCTCGGTCCGCCCCATGAAGTTGTCGTTCGTCGTGACGACGCACGGCGCTATGAAGACGTCCTCCTCGAGCGTCGAGTAGGCGGTGACGTACGCGTCCGCCTGGATGCGCGTGCGGGCGCCGATCGAGGTGTCGTTCTCGACCAGCACCCCGCGCCCGATCACGACCTCGTCGCCGATCGCGACCCGCTCGCGGACGCACGCCTGGTCGCCGACGATGACGCGCGCGCCGAGCGTCGACCCGGCGAACACGATCGCGCCGGTGGAGATCATCGTGCCGTCACCGACGACCGTGGGCGCGAGAGGCTCCCGCCTCGCGGTGGAGCGGGGCGAGAGCGTCGGCTGCTTGCCGACGACGGCGTGCTCGAGGACCTTCACGCCCTCGCCGAGCACCGTCCCGGGATGGACGAGCGCGGTCGGGTGGATCTCAGCGGCCATCGCGAAGGCTCTCGGTCAGCCGGTCGAGCGCACGGACGACCGCGAGCCCGTCGCGTGCCTCGCGATGGTCGCCGGGCCCCTCATCCACGAGCGTGAGGAAGTGCTGGAGCTCGAGACGGAGCGGCTCGTCGTTCGCGATCTTCGGGCTGTAGATGTCGCCCGTCCGTGTGCGCCACTCGCCGTAGCTCTCTGCGGGCTCCCACGGTCCCTTCTCGTACACGGTGACCTTGCGCTCGAGCTCCATGTCGTCGAAGACGACCATCTTCTCGCGTCCGACGACGGTCATCTTCCGCATCTTGTGGGGGTCGAGCCACGACAGGTGCATGTGGGCGACCTTCCCGGACGGGAAGCGAAGGAAGCAGAAGACGACGTCCTCGATGCCCTCCTGCAGATAGTCCATCCCGTACGCGACCGCCTCGCTCGGCTCCTCGCCGAGGAGCCAGAGGATCACGGAGAGGTCATGGACGCCGAGCGACCAGAGCGCGTTCTCGTTCGAGCGGATCACGCCGAGGTTCTGACGGTTGCCGTAGACGCAGGCGACCTCGCCCAGCTCACCTGCGTCGACGAGCTCCTTCACCCGCCGGAGACCCGGGTGGTAGAGGAGCAGATGACCGGGCATCAGCACGAGGTCCCGCTGCTCCGCGAGGGCGACCAGCTCCTCCATCTCCTCGCTCCGCATCGCGGGCGGCTTCTCGACGAAGACGTGCTTGCCCGCCTCGAGTGCCTGTTTCGCGAGCGCGTGGTGGGTCGGTACCGGTGTCGCGATCGTGACCGCCGCGACGGAGTCGTCGGCGAGCGCTTCCTCCAACGACGCCGTGACTCGCGCGTCGGGATAGCGCTTGGCGTACTCGTCGCGCCGTGCGCCGTCCAGGTCGCAGACCCACGCCAGCTCGGCGAGCTCACCGACGACGCGAGCGACGTTCCTTCCCCAACCCCCGACGCCCGCGTGGGCGACGCGGATCGTCAAAGCTTCCAGACCTTCTCGCTCGAGATCCCGGCGCGGCCGGTGGCGTTGCGAAGATCGACGACGAGGCTCGCCTCGTCGACCAGCCAGGCGTAGTCGACGCCCGAGTGCGCGGTCGCGATCACGACGGCGTCGTATCCGCCCGGCTCGAGCGCCACGGACTCGAGCGCGATCCCGTTCGTCGCGAACGAGGGGACGTGCGGGTCGTGGTACGAGACGTTCGCGCCCGCGTTCTGGAGGAGCGCGATCACTTTCACGGCCGGCGACTCCCGCCAGTCGGAGATGTCCGACTTGTACGCGACCCCGAGCACGAGGATCCGCGAGCCCTTCATCGCGCGCTGCGCGTGGTGGTTGAGCGCCTGCGAGACGCGCGAGCGGCAGTAGTACGGCATGTTCTGGTTGACCTCGCCGGCGAGCTCGATGAACCGCGTCGAGAAGTCGAACTCCCGCGCCTTCCACGTGAGGTAGAAGGGGTCGATCGGGATGCAGTGGCCGCCGAGGCCCGGACCCGGCTGGAACGGCATGAAGCCGAACGGCTTCGTCGCCGCCGCGTCGACGACCTCCCAGATGTCGATCCCCATCCGGTCGCACAGCTGCGCGAGCTCGTTGACGAGTGCGATGTTGACCGAGCGGAAGATGTTCTCGAGGAGCTTCGTCAGCTCCGCCGCGTCGGGGGACGAGACGCGGTGCACCTCGTCGACCGCCGAGAGGTAGAAGGCGGCGGCCGCCTCGGTCGACGCATCGTCGATCCCACCGACGACCTTCGGCACCGTCTTGGTCGTCCAGTCGACCCGACCGGGGTCGACCCGTTCCGGCGAGAACGCGAGGTGGAAGTCGCGGCCGGCGACGAGCCCCGACTCCCGCTCGAGAATCGGGAGGAGCTCCTCCCTCGTCGTCCCGGGGTAGGTGGTCGACTCGAGCACCACGAGCTGCCCTGGCCGAAGTCGCTTGCCGATCTCGGCGCCGGCCTCGAGCACGATCGAGAGGTCGGGCTCGCGCTGCCGTGTCAGCGGCGTCGGGAGCGCGATCAGGATCGCATCGACGTCGCGGAGGACGTCGTAGTCCGTCGTCGCGCCGAGGCCGCGCTCCTCGACCAGCCGCACGAGTGTCTCCGACGGGACGTCCTCGATGTAGCTGTCGCCGCGCTGGAGCCGCGCCACGCGCGCGGGGTCGACGTCAACGAGCACGACCTTGCGCCCCGCCTCGGCGAACACCTGCGCAAGGGGCACGCCGACATAGCCCGCGCCGACGATCGCGAGCTCGT
>DASSVY010000270.1:0-4106 GCA_035705535.1 Gaiella sp.
CGGCCGGGGTCCTACTCCCCCGTTCGGGCGGAAAACCGGCTCTAGAACACGAAAAGCTCCACCCCGCCCGAGACGTTCAGCGCGACGCCGGTCACGTAGGCGGCGAGGTCGGAGCAGAGGTACGCGATCGCGTTCGCGACGTCCTGCGGCTCACCAGGACGCTTGAAGACGGTCCGGTTCGCGATCCGCTCGTTCATCGCGGGATTGCCCAGGTGGAACGCCTCCGTCCCGATGATCCCGGGCACGATCGCGTTGCAGGTGATCCCGTGGCGTCCCCCCTCCATCGCCAGCGTGCGGGTGAGGCCGAGCAGGCCGGCCTTCGTCGTGGAGTAGCTCGCCTGCCCGAAGCCACCGAGCGTGCCGGCGATCGACGCCATGTTGACGATCCGCCCCCAACCCCGCTCGCGCATGTGCGGCCACACCGCCTGTGCGCAGTGGAACGCGCCGGTGAGGTTGACCCGCAGGTCGCGCTCCCAGAGCTCGGGCTGCTGATCGTGGAACTGCCCGACGTGGTCGAGCGTGCCCGCGTTGTTGACGAGGATGTCGACCGCGCCGAGCTCGTCCACCGTGCGAGCCACGGCGGTGGCAACGTCCTCGCGGTCGGTGACGTCGCACCGCACCGCGAGCCCACGCCGCCCGAGGGCGCGGATCTCGTCCACCGTCGACTCGGCGTGCACCATCCCCTGGGCGACGGCCGCCTGCGCGAGCACGCCGTAGCGCTCCGCGGCGCTCGTGTCGGACTCGACGAGGATGTCGGCGATCACGACGTCGGCGCCCGCCCGGGCAAGGGTCAGCGCGTCGGCGCGCCCGAGACCGCGAGACCCGCCGGTGACGAGCGCGACCCGGCCGGAGAGGTCGATCTCCAGGGACATCGGCCGGATCCTACGCCCATGAGGCCGGTACCCTCCTGGGATGCATTCCCGGCTTCTCGTCGTCGGAGCGGTCTGTCTGACCGTCGCATTGGCGGGTCTCGGGGCCGGGTGCTCGTCGTCGGGCGACGATTCGGCCTCTGCGACGAGCTCCGGGGAGACGACCTCCACGACCGGTCCGCATTCGGTCACGATCCGTTTGCTCGCGACCGTGACGACGGCGCGCCCCGTCGACCTCCCTCCGCGGAACGTCCAGAACAAGGGCGACCGGGTGTTCGTCGAGTCCCAGCTGACGAACGCGGTGCCGCAGTTCGGCCGGCCGAAGGGCTCGATCATCGGCCAGGACTACTCGACGATCACCTACCTCTCCCCGACGGAGCGCCTGGTCAACGTCCAGATCACGCTCCCGGGCGGCGGCCTCCACCTGCGCGGCACGCTGAAGGTCGCGAACCCCGCCGCGGTCGTCAAGATCCCGGTGATCAGCGGGACGCGCGACTTCGCCGGCGCCACGGGCTTCTCCGAAGCGCACAGCGCCCCGGGCAACCGCACGCTCAACATCTACCGCCTGCAGCTGCCCTAGAAGCGCGCCCGCGCGGTAGAACCGCGCCATGCGCCGCGTGGATGCGGAGGAGCGCAGGGCAAGGCTCGCTCGCCGGCATCGGCTGACGCCTGCCTCGCGCACGCAGGACGTCGCCGATGCGGTGCGCTCGGTCGTCGCGTTCCACTCGAGCGACCCGGTGACGGTGTTCCTCTCTGCGCGGGCCCGCGTACGAGACTTCGACGCCCGTCGTCTCGAGAGCGCGCTCTACGACGAGCGGACGCTCGTCCGGATGCTCGCGATGCGCCGAACGCTCTTCGTCGTGCCGCGGGAGCTCGTCCCGGTCGTCGACGCCGGGGCGTCGCAGGCGGTCGCGGCGAACGAGCGGCGGAAGCTCGAGAAGTTCGTCGCCGAGAGCGGCGTGTCCAACGACCCCGCGGCCTGGCTCGACGCCGCCCGCGCTGCGGCGCTCGCGGCGCTCGAGGCGCGAGGGGAGGCTTCGACGAGCGAGCTGACCGGCGACCACCCGCTCCTCGCCGAGCGGCTCAGGCTCGGGATCGGGACCCGCTGGGAGGCGGAGGTGGGCGCGGCGAGCCGCGTGCTGCTCCTGCTCGCCGCGGAGGGCAAGATCGTGCGCGACCGCCCGCGCGGAGGCTGGACGGCGAGCCAGTACCGCTGGGTGCCGATCGAGCGGCTCGGCGTGCTCGAGCCGCTCGATCCGGCGGAGGCTCGCGCGCAGCTCGTCGGCCTGTGGCTCGGGGCGTTCGGCCCCGCCACCGAGGCCGATATCCGCTGGTGGACCGGCTGGACGGCCCGCGATGCGCGCGCGGCGCTCGCTTCGGTGCCGCACGCCGAGGTCGACCTCGGCGGCGCCGTCGGGTACGTGCTCGGCGGCGACCTGGAGCCTGAGCCAAGGGGGGAGCCGGCGGCGGCTCTGCTCCCGGCGCTCGATCCGACCACGATGGGGTGGAAGGAGCGCGGCTGGTACCTCGGCCCCCACGCGGCGTCGCTGTTCGATCGAAACGGCAACGCCGGCCCGACGGTGTGGTGGGGCGGGCAGGTCGTCGGCGGATGGGCGCAGCGCAAGGACGGTGGGATCGTCCATCGCCTGCTCGAGGACGTCGGTGCCGAGGCCGAGGCGGCGATCGCCGCCGAGGCGGAGAGCCTCGCGGACTGGCTCGGCACCGTCCGCATCACGCCTCGGTTCCGGACACCGCTCGAGCGCGAGCTCTCGGCATGAGCGTCGCCGGCCCGGCCGCCCTCGAGCGGCGTCTCGAAACCTGGGACGCCGCGGTGATCGGTATCGGCGCGATGATCGGCGCCGGGATCTTCTCCGCGATCGGCCCTGCCGCCGAGACGGCCGGCTCGTGGCTGGTGCTCGGTCTTGGTCTGGCTGCGGTCGTCGCGTACTGCAATGCGGTCGCCTCGGCGCAGCTCGCGGCGCAGTACCCGCTGTCCGGCGGCACCTACGTCTACGGGCGAGAGCAGCTCGGTCCGTGGTGGGGCTTCGCCGCGGGCTGGTGCTTCGTCACGGGCAAGACCGCCTCCTGCGCCGCCATGGCACTGACCTTCGGCGCGTACGTGGCGCCTGGCTCGGGGATCCTCCGCCGACTGCTCGGGATTCTCGCGGTCGTCGCGCTGACGTCCGTGACGCTCCGGGGGATCGAGCGCACGGCGCAGCTCACGCGCTGGCTCGTGGCGGTCAGCGTCGGCGTGCTCCTCCTCACCGTCGCGATCCTGCTGACGAGCGGCGAGACCGACACGGGTCGGCTGACGGTCGGCGACCCGGACGCATACGGCGTCCTCCAGTCGGCGGGCCTGCTGTTCTTCGCCTTCGCCGGGTACGCGCGCATCGCCACCCTGGCGGAGGAGGTACGCGACCCGGCGCGGACGATCCCGCGGGCGATCGTGACGGCCCTGGCCGCCGTGCTCGTGCTCTACCTCGCGGTCGCCGTGTCGGCGCTCCTCGTCGCGGGGCCGGGCGCGCTCGCCGCGAGCAGTGCGCCGCTCCGCACCGCCGTCGAGCTCGCCGGCGCGGACTGGGCGAAGCCCGTCGTCACGGTGGGCGCAGTCGTCGCGAGCCTCGGAGCGCTGCTCGCGCTGCTCGCCGGCATCTCGCGGACCGTGCTCGCGATGGGCCGGAACCGCGACCTGCCGTCCCGCCTGGCCGTCGTCGATCCCGGGCCGTCGGTCCCTGTCGTCGCCCAAGTCGCAGTGGCGGCGGCCGTCGTGCTGCTGGTCGCGACGATCGACCTGCGAGGGATGATCGGCTTCTCGTCATTCGGTGTTCTTCTCTACTACGCGGTCGCGAACGCGTCCGCGTGGACGCAGGTGGGGCAGGCGCGTCGCTGGCCGCGCGCGCTGCAGGCGGTCGGGCTCGCCGGCTGCCTGGCGCTCGTCGTCACGCTGCCTCTCGTCTCCGTCGCTGCGGGCGTCGTCGTCCTGGCCACGGGCTGTCTGGGTCGCTGGCTCGCGCGCGGCTGAGGGACGCAGCTATGCGTTGCCGGAGAGGAAGATCTCCTTGGCGATCACGAGGCGCTGGATCTGGGACGTGCCCTCGTAGATCTGGAAGAGCTTCGCGTCGCGCATCAGCTTCTCGACGGGGTATTCCTTGATGTAGCCGTAGCCGCCGAACACCTGGACCGCGTCGGTCGTGACCTTCATCGCGGTGTCCGCCGCATACCGCTTGGCGAACGACG
>DASSVY010000271.1:0-3549 GCA_035705535.1 Gaiella sp.
TCCTCGAGACGCGCCCCGCGCGGGACGTGGTGCGCTACGACCTGCGAATCCTCCGGCGGACGCTGGCGACCATGCTGCGCCACGAAGGGCTGTCGTATTGACCCACGAGCTGCGCATCGCGATCCGCTGGCGGGACGTCGACGCCCTTCGCCACGTGAACAACGCGGTCTATGCGACGTACCTCGAGGAGTGCCGCGACGCCTGGCTGGAGCATGCGCTCGGTGACGATGCCTCGCTCTGGGACTACGTCCTCGCGCGCGTCGCGATCGACTTCCGCAGCGAGGTTTCGCTCGGCGAGGAGGCGGTGCTCGCGTGCGCGACGCTCGTCCGGATCGGCACGTCGAGCCTGACGCTCCGCGAGGAGATCCGGAAGCTCGACGGGACGCTCGCCGCAGAGGCCGAGTCGGTGATCGTCGCCCGCGACCCCGAGACAGGGCGCTCACGACCGCTGACCGAGGCGGAGCGCACGAGGCTCGCCGCCGTCCTCGACGAATCCAAGACGGCCGACCGGTAGCGTGCCAAGGGCCATGAGCGAGCGGCCGCTGATCGGGATCACCTCGTACGCGCAGCCCGCGCGCTGGGGCTCGTGGGAGCTGCCTGCGGCGCTCGTACCGCTCTTCTACGTCGAGTCGGTGGAACGGGCCGGTGGGCGCGCGCTCGTCGTCCCGCCCAGCACCGATGCGGTCGACGAGACCCTCGACGTCCTCGACGGCGTGGTGTTCTCGGGCGGGATCGACATCGACCCGACCGCCTACGGCGCCGAGCGACACCCCGAGACCGATCCCGCGCAGGAGCATCGCGACGCCGGCGAGCTCGCCCTGCTCGCGCGCGCGCTCGAGCGCGACATGCCGACGCTCGCGATCTGCCGCGGCTTCCAGCTCCTGAACGTCGTCCGAGGCGGCGACCTCGTCCAGCACCTGCCCGAGTCCGTCGGCCACGAGGGCCACCGCGAGGTGCTCGGGCGGTTCTCCGAGCATCCCGTCGAGCTGAAGGACGGGACGAGGCTCGCGTCGATCCTCGGGAAGCATCACGACAGCGTCCAGTCCAGCCACCACCAGGGTGTGGGGCGGGTCGGCGACGGGCTCGTCGAGACCGCGTGGGCCGAGGACGGCACGCTCGAGGGCCTCGAGGATCCGGAGAAGCGATTCGCGGTCGCCGTCCTCTGGCATCCCGAGATGGAGGAGGACAAGCGTCTCTTCTCCGCGCTCGTGGACGAAGCCCGCGGGTATCGGGCCGCGCGTCGCCCCGCGTAGCCTGGTTCGGCAATGACCATGCCTCTCACGTCCTTCAACGCCCACCTCCCGGTGCGGATCGCCTTCGGCGACGGCGCGCTCAACGGGCTCTCCGGCGCGCTCGAGGCGCTCGGCTCGACGGCCACGCTCGTCGTCGTCGAGGAGCCGGTCGCGGAGCACCCCTCGGTGGTCGAGGCGCTGTCGGCCGCCGACCGCGGCGGAGTTCGGCTCGATCCCGCCGTCAAGGGCCCGGGCGAGCCGACGTTCGCGCTCGCGGACGAGCTCGCGGGGCGCGTCCTGGAGGGGCAGCTCGACGCCGTCGTCGGGATCGGCGGAGGCTCGGCGCTCGACGTCGCGAAGGCGGCGCGGATCGCCGCCGACCAGGGCGGCCCCGTCGCGGACTACGCGGCGGGGTCACGCGTGCCGGGGCCGCCGCGGATCGGTCTCGTCCTCTGTCCGACGACCGCCGGGACAGGCAGCGAGGTCTCCGGCGCGAGCGTGCTCACGGACGCCGACACCGACCGCAAGTTCGGCTTCGGCCACCCGAACATGCGCGCGCAGCACGCGCTCGTCGACCCGGTCCTCACGCATGGGCTGCCCGCCGCGCCGACGGCGCACTCCGGCGTCGACGCGCTCGCGCAGGCGATCGGAGCGTGTACGGTGCGGAACTCGTCGCCACCGGCGGTCGCGCTCGGACTGGAGGCGTGCCACTACGTCGCGCACTCGCTGCGCGAGGTCGTCTCGGACGGCTCGGACGTCGACGCGCGACGCCGGATGGCGTGTGCGAGCCTCATGGCCGGCCTGGCGATGAACCTGTCGGACTGCGCGGCCGATCACGCCCTCGCGCAGGCGCTCGGCAGCGTTGCGCACCTCCCGCACGGGCTCACCGTCGGGCTCGTCGTGGCCGAGACGCTCGAGCTCTCGCGCGCGGACTGCGCCGACCGCCTCGAGCGCGTCGCCGATGCCCTCGGCGAGCCTGACGACGGCAGCGGCGACGGATCCCGGGCGGTGCGCGCGGTCCGCCGCCTGCTCGCGGACGTCGGCTTCCCGACGCTCGCCGCGAGCGGGATCTCGGAGGACTTGCTGCCGTCGCTCGTCGCGAGCGCGACGGGCGAGCAGTCGTACAACCTCGAGATCGACTGCCACGTGTGGGGCGCATCCGAGGTCGAGCAGGCCTACCGCGACGCGCTCGCGCTCACATCTCGCTGAGCTACGGCTCGGTCGAGACGAAGACGCTCTTCAGTTCCGTGTTGTTGACGAGGCCCTCCATCCCGAGCTCCTTGCCGACGCCAGAGGCCTTGTAGCCGCCGAAAGGCGCCTGCGGGAACACCGAGCTGTTCGAGTTGACGCCGATCGCGCCCGTGCGGAGCGCACGGGCGACGCGGAGCTGCCGGGCCCCGTCGCGCGTCCAGAGGGAGCCCGAGAGGCCGTACGGTGAGTCGTTCGCGAGGCGGATCGCCTCATCCTCGGTCTCGAACTCGATCACCGAGACGACGGGGCCGAAGATCTCCTCCCGCGCGACGGCCATGTCGTTCGTGCAGCCGTCGAGGATCGTGGGACGGAGGTAGAAGCCGTCGCCGAGACCGTCGCCGTCCGGCCGCGACCCGCCCTCGAGCACCGTCGCGCCCTCCTCGAGTCCCCGCGCGACGTATCCCTCGACGGTCTCGCGCTGCCCCGCCGAGACGAGCGGTCCGATCTGCGTCGCCTCGTCCTCCGGATCGCCGACGACGATCGCACGGGTCGCGGCGACGTAGTGCTCCAGCAGCTCATCCTTCGCGGACGACTCGACGAGGAGGCGCGAGCGCGCGCAGCAATCCTGGCCGGCATTCTCGAAGACCGAGAACGGCGCGAGCCGGCCGGCCTTCTCGAGGTCGGCGTCGGCGAAGACGATGCAGGCGCTCTTGCCGCCGAGCTCGAGCGTGACGCGCTTCACGGTGCCGGCCGCCTTGCGGGCGATCTCGATCCCGACCTCGGTCGACCCGGTGAAGCCGACCTTGTCGACGAGTGGATGCTCGACGAGCGCGTCACCGACTGCTCCGCCTGGCCCGGGGAGGACGTTCAGCACTCCGTGAGGCAGCCCCGCCTCGAGGCCGAGCTCGGCGTAGCGAAGGACGGAAAGAGGGGAGAGGCTCGCGGGCTTGAGCACGACGGTGTTGCCCGCGGCGAGCGCCGGCGCGGTCTTCCAGTTCCCGATGTTGAGCGGGAAGTTCCAGGGCGTGATCAGCGCCGCGACGCCGATGGGCTCACGGAAAGTGAGCACGATCCCGTCGCGGTCGACCGGGATCGTCGAACCGAAGAACTTGTCGACCGCGCCCGC
>DASSVY010000272.1:0-2614 GCA_035705535.1 Gaiella sp.
GAAGAGGTACTCGCCGACGACCTCCTCCACCTCGGCCTTGAGCGCCGGGGGGTATGTGAAGCGGCTTTCCGCCGAGGGGGTGAGGAAGCAGCTGACGAGTGCGCCGCGCAGCGGACGCGGGGGGTAGGTGCCCGGCACCCCGACGACGATGGAGCCGCCTCCGGCCCGGCCGACGAGATCCCACAGGCGTGGCGCGCGAATCGCGCTGCCGTCCGCGATGAACGCGCCGTCGTACGTGTGGTCGGCGCGGTTCCGGAAGCCGTAGACGCCGAGGTCGCCGGGGGTGCGGCTCGCCATCATGCACGACCACGCGGGAACCGTGATCGGCGGGACGATCGAGGTCAGACGGCCCGAGACGCCGTGCTCCCTCAGCCCCGAGAGCACCGGCAGCCGGTCGCGCCAGCGATCGAGCACGAGCGACGGCTCGGCGCAGTCCAGCCCGATCAGCATGACCTTGTCGGCGAGGCCCTCCGTCACGACACGGCATGGTAGAGGCGGATCTTTCCCAGATACCCGGGCGGGGTATAGTCCGCACGTGCACGGCTCGCTCAACCGCACGGCGCTCAGCGCGACGCTGCACTGCCTGACGGGGTGCGCGATCGGCGAGGCGCTCGGGATGGTCATCGGCACGGCCCTCGGCTGGGGAAACTGGCCGACCGTTGCGATCTCGATCGTGCTCGCCTTTGCGTTCGGATACTCGCTGACGATGCTGCCGCTCCTCCGGGCGGGCCTCGCGTTCGCCGTGGCCGCGCCCCTCGCGCTCGCCTCGGACACGCTCTCGATCGCGACGATGGAGGTCGTCGACAACACCGTGATGCTGCTCGTCCCGGGCGCGCTCGACGCCGGCCTCCGCGACCTCCTCTTCTGGGCGAGCCTCGCGTTCTCGCTCGTCGTCGCGTTCTGCGCGGCGTTCCCGGTCAACCGGTGGCTGATCGCGAAGGGCAAGGGCCACGCGGTCGTGCACGCCTACCACGGGCACGGCGAGCACGCCCACTGAGCTCAGGCCCGCCGCGGATACGCTCGGCGGGGTGAGCGCCGCTCCCTACCGGCAGACGTTCGGCCGGCTCCTCCGCTTCCTCGGCCCGTACCGGTGGTCGCTCGTCGTCTCGATCGTCCTGGCCGTGCTCTCCCAGGCAGCGGCGATCGGCATCGTCGTACTCACCTCCGTCGCGATCGACGGGATCGAGGCGCAGCGGGGCACGCGCTTCCTCGCCTGGATCGTCGTTGCGATCCTCGCCGTCGGGGTGGCGAAGGCCGTGCTGATGTACGGGCGGCGCATCATCTCGGGCCGCCAGGCGCTCGCCATCGAGCGCGACATGCGGGAGGACCTCTACGGGCACCTGCTCGGCCTGTCGTTCGGGTTCTACGACCGGTACCAGACCGGCCAGCTGATGTCGCGTGCGACCGTCGACCTGCAGGCGGTGCGGTTCTTCCTCGGCTTCGGTCTGATCTTCTTCTTCCAGCACATGATCACGGTCGTGTCGGTCACGGTCGTGCTCCTCTTCGTCGACTGGCGGCTCGCGCTGATCGCGCTGGCGATCACGCCGATCCTCGTCCTCGTCGCGTACCGCTACAGCCACGTCTCGCATCCGATCCTGCGGGACGTGCAGCAGCAGCTCGGCGAGGTCGCGACGGTCGCGGAGGAGTCGATCGTCGGCGTGCACGTCGTGAAGGCGTTCGCGCAGGAGGAGCGCCGGCAGGCCCAGTTCGAGGACGCGTCGGGGTCGGTCTTCGACGCGACCGTGCGCGCGTTCCGGCAGCGCGCGCTCTACGTGCCGCTTCTCTCGTTCCTGCCGATGCTGGCCCAGGCCGCGGTGCTGCTCGCCGCCGGCCGTCTCGTCGTCTCCGGCTCGCTGTCGCTTGGCCAGTTCTTCCTCTTCAACCTGCTCCTCGCGATGCTGATCGTCCCGCTCCGCAGCCTCGGGATGTGGATCGGGCAGGCCCAGCGGGCGACGGCGTCGGGCGAGCGCATCTTCGACGTGCTCGACGAGCCGGAGGGTGTCGAGGACCGCCCCGGCGCCACACCGATGCCGCCAGGCCCGGGGGAGATCCGCTTCGAGGACGTCTCCTTCGGCTACGACCCGGAGCGGCTCGTCCTGGAGGACGTCGACCTGACCATCGCGTCCGGCCGCACCGTTGCGCTCATCGGGCACACAGGCTCCGGCAAGACGACCCTCGCCGCGCTCGTGCCGCGCTTCTACGACGCGACCACGGGCCGCGTCCTCGTCGACGGCGTGGACGTGCGCGACGTGACGCGCCGCTCGCTCCGGCGAGAGGTCGGCGTGATCTCGCAGGATCCGTTCCTCTTCTCCGCGACCGTCCGCGAGAACATCGCCTTCGGCGCGCCCGACGCGACCGACGAGCAGGTCGTGGAGGCGGCGCGCGCGGCCCAGGCGCACGAGTTCGTCGAGGCCCTGCCGGACGGCTACGAGACCGTGATCGGCGAACGGGGCATCACGCTCTCCGGCGGCCAGCGCCAGCGGCTCGCGATCGCCCGCGCGATCCTCATCGACCCGCGGATCCTCGTCCTCGACGACGCGACGTCGGCCATCGACACCGTCACCGAAGCGGCGATCTACGACACCCTCCGGTCGGTCACCGCGACCCGGACCAC
>DASSVY010000273.1:0-25946 GCA_035705535.1 Gaiella sp.
TGGTCGGCGGTCAGCTCGTCCCAGGGCACGGCCGCAGTGTACGACCGGTGGCCGCGCGCGCTAGCGCAGCTGGGCGGGCTCGAACTGCGTGACCTCGACGATCTTGTCGGCCGGCACGTTCGCCCGTCGCGCGGCCTCGAAGATCGCGTCCGGCGAGGGCGCCTCGTAGAGGCAGTACGTGCGCAGCTTGTCCGCCGAGATGAAGGAGAAGAGCCAGTCGACCCCTTCCTCGCCGTTGACGGCGTCGATCGCGCGGACGTCGTCGCCCGTCAGCTCGAGCCGGTCTGCGAACTTCCGCTCGATCACGTAGAGAGGCACGGCGACGCTCCTATGGGGAGATCTCGGTTGGGACCAGCCCTCGCCGGAGAGCATAGCCCGCTGCCTCGGTCCGGTTCGCACAGCCAGTCTTACGGAGGATCGAGCGAACGTGGTTTGCCGCGGTGTGCTCGCTGATGTGCAGCAGCCGCCCGATCTCGCGGTTCGAGCGGCCGCGGGCGAGCTGGGCGAGGATCTCGACCTCACGCGCGCTCAGTCCGTCCGGCAGGCTCGGCGGCGTCGGCTCGGCGCCGGTGCCGAGCTCCGTCGCGCGGCGGAGGAGCGAGGGCAGGCCGACGGTCTCCGCGAGGCCGATGGCGACGCCCAGCTGCGCCCGGGCGTGCGCCGCGTCGTCTCCCTTGCCTCTGGCGAGGAGCATGCGCGCGTACGCATAGGCGGTGTGCGCGAGCCATGTCCGCGCCCCGAGGCGGGTGTTCAGCGCGATCGCGGCGTGGAAGTGCTCCTCCGCGCGGTCCCAGTCGCCGAGGACCGCCGCGGTCGTGCCCAGGTACCGGTCCATCGCGCCGTAGCAGGCAACGAGATGACCGATCATCACGTTCGCTCCCGCATAGGCGGCGAGCTCCGGGTAGATCGCCTCCGCGGAGCGCTCGTCCTGCAGGGTCGCGCACGCGTCCGCGAGGTAGACGAGGGAGCCGAGCCAGAGGGCGGGGCGGAAGGCGCCGAGACCTTCGGCGAGGATGGCGTCGAGCTCGCGGCGCGCCTCGCTCTCCATGCCGAGCTCGGCGAAGACCGCGGTGAGCCCCGGGCGCCACGCGCCGTCGTGCGACTGCGAGGCGAGCAGCCTGACGACCGGCGCGAGCTCCGGCAGCCGGCCCTGCTCACGGCGGATGCCGAACATCTGGATCCCGTACGACCCGGACGCGTCCCGCCCCGTGAGCAGGCTTCCCCATTCGCGCGAGCGCTCGGCGGCGGCCTCGGCCTCGACGAGATTCCCGTCGCTCAGCGCCAACGCGCTGGCGTAGTGCTCCGAGACATGGAGGAGGAACGGCTCGCTCAGGCGCCGAGCGATTCCATACAGCTCGGTCAACGCGTCGCGCGCGGCGTGGTGATCGCACAGGACGACGCACGAGGGGACGAGCCACGCGGCAGCCTCGCCCAGGATCTCGTCGTCCCCGAGCTCGCGGCCGATCTCGCGGGACTCGCGAAGCATCGCGTTGATGTCCTCGTTCAGGCTCGAGCCACGCGCCCAGTACGCCATCGCGAGGATCGTCCCGAGGGTGTGCCGGTCGCCACGACGGCGGGACATCGCGATCGACTCGTCCCGCGCCACCGCGGCGCGCCCGGATTCCGCGCGGAAGTCGAGGGCGCGCGCAAGCCCGCCGAGCGCCCGCGCGCGCAGCTCGGAGTCCTCGCCCGGAAGCGCCGCGACCGCCTCTTCGAGGAGCTCGATCGCGCCAGCGTCGTGGATCGCGGGACGCCAGCACGCCTCCTCGAAGCCGATCGCAGCGCGTGCGAGCAGCGCGGAGTCGCCCAGCGAGCGGGCCAGCTCGGCGGTGCGCGTGAACGCGTCGAGCGCCGCGTCGGCGTGCCCGGCGCGATGACACGCGTCGCCCAGCTGGAGCATCACGGCGCCACGCTCCTGCGGGTCGCGGACACCGAGCTCGAGCGCCGTCTCGAGCCGCTCCCGCGCCTCCCCGTACGCGAGGGCGGCGACCGCCGACTCCGCCGCGAGCAGGTTGTACGACACGGCGCGCTCCGTGCCACCGACGGGCGCAGCCGCCGCGAAGTGGTGGGCGAGCGCGGCAAGGACGGCGCGGCTGTCGCCGCCACTGTGCCCGTGCTCGAGCGCTTCGGCGACGCGGAGGTGGAGCTCCGCCTTGCGCGCGGCCGACGGCCGATCGTCGACTGCGCGGCGCACCAGCTCGTGCACGAAGCCGTACGTGAGGCCGAGACCCGGCTCCTCGACGAGCAGGCCGCTGCGGACGGCCTCCTCGAGCGCCTCCACGAGCGTCTCCTCGCCCCCCGTCGCCGCGCGGCGCACGGTGTCGAGCTCGAAGTCCGCCCCCATCACCGCCGCCAGCTCGAGCACCTCGGTCGTCCCCGGCGAGAGGCGCGCGAGGCGCTGGTCGACCATCTCTCTCACGGTCGTCGGGACGCCGAGTGCGACCGTCGCGTGCGTCAGCCGCACGCCGTGCGGGCCGAGCTCGACGTCACCCGAATCGACGAGCTCACGCCAGAGCTCCGTGACGAGGAACGCGTTGCCGCCCGTCAGGTTCTCGATCGTCGAGACCAGCTCGGGGGTCGCATCGACTCCGGCCGAGAGCCCGATGAGCTCTGCGATCTCGCTGCCCGAGAGACCGCCCAGGCGGAGGCGGACCACGCCCTCGGTGCGGTAGGCGTCGACGAGCGCCTCGGCGAGGTCCTCCTGGAGCTCCGCCTCCGAGTCGCGAAACGTCGCGACGAGCAGCATGCGCGCGTCGGCGCCCGAGCGGACCAGATGCCGCATCAGCTGGAGCGTCGACGCGTCCGCCCAGTGCACGTCCTCCAGCACGAGCAGGAGCGGCGCCTCGGCGCTGACCGCGACGAGCAGGTCGGTGACCGCGGTGTGCAGCCGGTGGCGCTCCGTGTCGGCGTCCGCCGTCGCATGCCGGGGCAGCTCGCCGACGCGCGACTCGAGGTCAGGTAGGAGGCGGGTCAGCTCGCCCCCGCCCGGCCCGATCAGCCGGCGCAGCAACTCGGGGTCGGAGGTGCGCACGAGATGGTCGAGCGCCGTCGCGAAGGGGCCGTACGGGAAGCCCACGACGCCGTCGCAGTCCCCGTAGAGGACGATGGCGCCGTCCTCCGCGACGTCGCCGGCGAGCTCGCGCACCAGGCGGCTCTTGCCCGAACCGGGCTCTCCGGCGACGAACGCCGCGCGCCGCCCCTCCCCGGCGGAGCGGGGCATCAGGGCGAGGAGGGTCGCACGCTCCTGGGCGCGTCCCGCGAAGGCAAAGGCCGGCGAGAAGCGGAGCGGGCCCGGCAGGGGGGCACCGGTGCTCATCGGATGATCAATCTTGATCATTGCGCATCGGCAGCTTCGCGAAAAGTCGGTCAGCCTCGGTCATGACATGGGGCGGACAGCCTCCTACTCTCGATCCACCGAAGAGAACGACGAGGAGGAGAACGCATGAGCACGACGATTTCCGCGGTCGAGAGCGCACGCGCAGCGCTCCCGGCGTTCGGGGACAGGCTGATCGGCCCCGACGATCCGCGTTACGACGAAGCACGCGCGTTGTTCAACGCCATGATCGACAAGAAGCCCGCCCTCATCGCTCGGTGCGAGGCCGCCGACGACGTGGCGGCCGCGATCCGCTTCGCCCGCGACCACGACCTGCGCATCGCCGTGCGCGGCGGCGCGCACAACGGCGCGGGTCTCGCGAGCGTCGACGACGGGCTCGTCATCGACCTGAGCCCGATGAAGACCGTCGTGGTCGACCCGGCTGCGCAGACCGTCCGCGTCGGCGCGGGCTCCGTCTGGGGCGAGGTCGACGCCGCAACCCAGCCGCACAACCTCGCCGTCCCGACCGGGATCATCTCCTCGACGGGCGTCGCCGGCCTGACGCTCGGCGGCGGCCACGGCTACCTCGCCCGCCGGCACGGGCTGACGATCGACAACCTGGTCTCGGCGAAGCTGGTGCTGGCCGACGGGTCCAAGGTCACCGCGAGCGCGGACGAGCATCCGGACCTGTTCTGGGCGATCCGCGGTGGCGGCGGCAACTTCGGCGTCGTCACGGAGTTCACGTTCCGGGCGCACCCGCTCGAGACGATCGTCGGCGGCCCCACGTTCTGGGCGATCGAGGACGCGGACGAGCTCCTCAGCGCGTATCGCGAGTGGCTGCCGTCGGCCCCGCGCAACGTGAGCGCCTTCTTCAACTTCCACACGATCCCGCCGGTGGCGGAGGCCTTCCCGGAGCAGTTCCACCTCCGCAAGGTGTGCGGGATCGTCTGGTGCATCGATGCCTCCGACGAGGACGCGGAGGCGGCGATGGCGCCGATGCTCTCGCTGGCCGAGCCCCTCATCCACGGCGTCGGACGCATGCCGATCGCCGCGCTCAACGGCGCATTCGACGGCCTCTACAGCGCGGGCGATCAGTGGTACTGGCGTGGCGACTTCGTCCGCGAGATCCCCGACGAGGCGGTCGTCCTGAACCGCGAGTGGAACGAGCGCATGCCCGGCTTCAAGGCCGGCACCCACCTCTACCCGGTCGACGGCGCGGTGCAGGACGTCAAGGCCGAGGACACCGCGTGGGCGTACCGCGACGCCACCTGGTCGCAGGTGTTCATCGGCTGCGACCCGGATCCCGCCAAAGCCGACGCGGTGCGGGACTGGACGCGTGGCTACTCGGAGGCCCTCCGGCCGTATGCGGCGGGCGCGGGCTACGTCAACTTCATGATGGACGACGAGGGCCAGGGCCGTGTGAAGGCCACGTACGGCTCGAACTACCCGCGGCTGCAGCAGGTGAAGGCGGAGTACGACCCGGAGAACGTGTTCCAGGTGAACCAGAACATCGAGCCGGCCGCATAACGCGTGCGTCGAGGGCCGGCCCGCCCGGGTCGGCCCTCCGCGTAAGGAAGCGCCGCGTCGAGGGTTTCCCTCGTGAACGGTGGCACGGCCGACACTGTCACGTGCCTCGGGTTCACGTAGCTAGGGCAGCGCGGGAGCCCAGAGCCGCGAGAGGAGCATGGCGCCCGCGAGACCGACGGCCGCCGCTGCGACGACGAGGAACGTCACCTCCGTCCGCCGCTCCGAGCGCCCGAGGCGCGAGCCGAGGTCGCCGTACGCCGACGAGAGCGCTCGGGCCGACCGTGCCGCGAAGTATTCACCGCCGGTCGTCTTCGCGATCGCACGCAGCGTCTCGCGGTCGGGCGTCTGCGAGAAGCCGAACACGCCGGCCTGCTCGTTCGGGTCGTCCGTGCCGAGCGCCACGGTGTAGACGGGGATGCCCGCACGCGCCGCCATCGCCGCCCCCGCCCCCGGTGGCAGGATCCCTCGGAACTGGCGCCCGTCCGAGAGGAAGAGGATGGTCACGCCGGGCACTGCGCCGCCGGCCGGCGCGGGGCCGCCGCGGAACGAGTCCCGCGCCAGCTCGACCGAGCGCGCGAGCGCGTCGCCGATCGCCGTGCCGCCTCCACCCGACTGGAACGGGTCGATCGCGTCGATCGTGTCGTGGAGCATCGCGCGGTCGTGCGTCGGGACGGCGGCGACGGTCGGCTCGCCGGCGAACGTGACGAGACCCACGCGCAGCCTGTCCGGCACCCGCTCGAGGAACGTCTGTGCCGCGGCCTTTGCGGCCTCGAGCCGGGAAGGCGCGATGTCGTCGGAGAGCATCGAGCGCGACGTGTCGACGACGAGGACGACGGTCGCGTTCTCGACCGGCGCGACGCGATTCACGTGTGGACGCGCGAGCGCGACGCAGAGCAGGCCGAGGACGACGAGGAGCAGCCCGCCCACGGCCCACTCGCGGCGGCTCGAGAGCTGCCCGCCGACGGAGCGCAGCACCTCGACGTTCGTGAACCGGACCGGATAGCGGGCGCGCCGCCGGCGGAGGAGCACGAAGCCGAGGACGAGCGCCGGCAAAAGTGCCAGGGCGAGGAGCGCGAGCGGACGGTCGAAGCTCAAGCGATCGCCCCGATCGTAGCCTGCCGGCGACCAGCGTCCGCGAGGCGCTCGAGTCACTACGCTGGCGCGCGTGATCCTCGCGAACGGCGTGATCCGCACGATGGACCCGTCGCTCCCGACGAGCGCGGCGCTCGCGATCGCGGGTGACCGGGTCGTCGGAGGCGTCGGGGCACACGAGAGCGCATTGCCGACGCCGGATCGCGTCGACCTCGGCGGACGGTGTGTCCTCCCCGCGTTCACGGACGCGCACGTGCATTTCCCCACCTGGTCGCTCGCGCGGAAAGACGTGCGGCTCGAGGACGCGGGCTCACTGGCGGAGGCGGTCGCCCGGGTCGCCGCGCGTTCGCGCCACGGCACGTGGTTGCGCGGCACGGGCTGGCGCGACGCTCTCTGGGCCGAGCATCCGTCGCGGCAGGCGCTCGACGGGGTGACGGGCGAGACGCCGGCTGCGCTCTGGTCGAAGGACTACCACTCGCTGTGGCTCAACACGGCGGGGCTCGCACGGGCGAACGGGGACCTCGATGTGCCCGGCGGCGTGGTCGAGCGGGACGACGACGGAGAGCCGACCGGGATCCTCCGCGAGGAGTCGGCGTGGCGCTTTCGCGACCGCTTCGTCACGGTCACGGAGGACGAGTGGGTCGCGGCCACGCGCGAGGGGATCAGGGTCGCGAACGCGCGAGGCGTCGGCGCGATCCACGACAAGGACGGCTGGCTCGGGGCGAACGCGATCTTTGCCCGCATCCACGAGCACGACGGGCTGACGCTGCGCGTGTGGCAGTCGCTCCCGCACGACCGCGTCGGGGAGCTCGCCGAGCTGCGGATCCGCTCGGGGCTCGGCGACGACTACCTGCGGCTCGGGTACCTGAAGGCGTTCATGGACGGGACGCTCGGCTCGCAGACTGCATGGATGCTCGACGGCAGCGGCGTCGCCATCACCGGCGGCGAGGAGCTCGCCGAGATCGTGCGCGCAGCCGCTGCTGCCGGCTGGCCCGTCGCCGTGCACGCAATCGGCGACCGGGCGAACCGCGAGGCACTCGACGCATTCGCATCGACGCGGCACCTCTGGCAGCCGCTCGGGCTCCGGCACCGGATCGAGCACGCGCAGTGCCTCGACCCGGCCGACGTCGGTCGCTTCGCGGAGCTCGGGGTCGCGTGCTCCGTGCAGTACAGCCATGCCCCGTCCGATCGCGACCTCGCGGAGCGCTTCTGGGACGGGCGGCTCGACGGCACCTACGCGTTCCGGTCGCTCACGGAGAGCGGTGCCGTCGTCGCGAACGGCTCCGACGCCCCCGTCGAGGAGCTCGACCCGCTCGCAGGGGTCGCGGCCGGCGTCCGGCGGACGATCGACGATCGCCCGGCCTGGCGACCCGACGAGTCGGTCACCGTCGAGCAGGCCCTCCACGCGACGACCGTGGCGCCTGCCTGGCTCGCGGGCGACGAGCGGCGCCGCGGGACACTCCTGCCCGGACGGCTCGCGGATCTCGTCGTCCTCGACCGCGACCCGGTCGCGTGCGAGCCCGACGAGCTCCCGTCGGTCGAGGTCGTCGCGACCATGGTCGGCGGCCGCTGGGTGCACAACCCGCCCCCGTGGGGCTGAGAGCTACGGAAATCCGTACACCATCCGACAGCGGTCCTCCTTACACTTCGTGACATGGCCACGCAGGCCGAGTCGACCAGGACGATGCTGCCCGTCCACGAGGCGGGCGAGTGCTCGGTCGCCGCTGCGAGCGAGATCGTCGGCTCGAAGTGGACCGTGCTGATCGTCCACGACCTGTCCGAGGGCCCCCGCCGATTCACCGAGCTGGAGCACGCGTGTGCGGGGATCAGCCCGCGGACGCTCGCCGAGCGCCTGCGCTGGCTCGAGGCGGAGGGCCTCGTGATGCGCCGGAGCTACGCCGAGTCGCCGCCCCGCGTCGAGTACGAGTTGACCGGCAAGGGCGCCGCGCTGCAGCCCGTGATCGACGAGATGCGCCGCTTCGGGCACGAGTGGCTCGGCTGCCCCGTCCACGCGCACTGACGCGCGAGACGGCCTAGCCCGGCTTCTCTGCCTCGCCCCAGAGCCTGATCAGCTCGACGGCGGTCGCCGCGGCGGCCGCCATGTCCTGTACCGATGCCCACTCGCGGAGCGAGTGGTAGTCCTGGCCCCCGGTAAAGAGGTTCGGCGTCGGCAACCCACGCTCGGTGAGACGCGCCCCGTCGGTGCCGCCGCGGATGATGCTGTGCACCGGCTCGACCCCTGCGCGCCGGATCGCGGTCTCGGCGGCCGCGACGATCTGGGGGTGCCGGTCGAGCATGCTGCGCATGTTCCGGTACTGCTCCTCGACCTCGAGCTCGAACGACGCGTGGGGCTCGCGCCCCACCACGTCGGCGGCGAGCTGTCGGACGAGATCGACGTGCTCTGCGAGCTTCGCGTCGTCGTGGTCGCGCGCGATGAGGACGAGCGTCGCCGAGGCAGCGTTGCCCGCGATCCGCGCCGGATGGACGAACCCCTCGCGGTCCTCGGTCGTCTCCGGCGAGAGCGAGTCGCGCGGCAGCGCGGCGACGACGTCGGACAGGAGCTTGATCGCGTTCACCAGACGGCCCTTCGCCGTGCCGGGATGGACGCCGACCCCCTTGATCGTGAGCCTCAGCTGGTCCGCCGAGAAGGTCTCGATCTCGAGCTCGCCGAGACCGGAGCCGTCGAAGGTGTAGGCGAAGTCCGCGCCGAACTGCTCGAGGTCGAAGTGATCGGTGCCGCGACCGACCTCCTCGTCGACCGTGAACCCGATGCGCACGGTCGCGCGCGGGGCGTTGTCGCCCGCGAGGTAGGCGACCGCGGTGACGATCTCGGCGACCCCGGCCTTGTCGTCCGCGCCGAGGAGCGTCGTGCCATCGCTCGTGACGATGTCGTGGCCGACGCGTGCTGCGAGGTGCGGCAGCTCGTCCGGGTCGAGCACCTGGCTCGGATCGCCTGGCAGCCGGATCGGACCACCCGCGTACGCCTGGTGGACGACGGGCGCGACGCCGGTGCCGGGGGCGTCCGGCGAGGTGTCCACGTGCGCGATCAGGCCGACCGTCGGCGCGCCCTCGACGGTGCCGGGCAGGGTCGCGAACACGTACCCGTGCTCGGTGAGCTCCACCTCCTCGAGGCCGATGGCGCGGAGCTCCTCGACCAGGAGCCGGGAGAGGTCGAGCTGCTTGGCGGACGACGGATAGCCGGTGTACTCGGGCGAGGCCTCGGTGTCGATCACGACGTAGCGGAGGAACCGTTCGAGCACCTCGTCCGCGAGCTCCGCCGCGAGCGGGCTCGCGTAGCGCGACCCGTTGTTCCGCGGCGCCGCGTCAGCCAAGGGTCCCGAATCTTCGCAGCAGCTCGACGATCGTCGCGAGCCCCTCGCCGAGCGCGGGCGCCGGGAAGTTCTCGTTCGGCGAGTGCATCTGGGCAGTCGGCCGGCTGAACCCGGTGACGACGGCGGGCACGCCGCGCGCCGCGAGCGTCGCGACGACGGGAATCGAGCCGCCGCTCCGGGTGAGGATCGGCCGCGTGCCGAGCACCTGTTCGAAGGCGTCGAGACCGAGCTGCACGACCGCGGACCCCGGGTCGACGTACGCGGGCTCTCCAGTCGACCACAGCTCGACGTCGAGCGTCGTCCCCGCCGGCGCGGCGTCGCGCAGGAGCTGCTCGAAGACGGGTGCGATCTCGGCCGTGGACTGACCGGGCGCGAGCCGGATCGAGACGTTCGCGACGGCCTCGACGGGAAGCACCGTCTTCTGCAGGTGCGGGGAGCCCGACTCGACCCCGTTGACGCTCACCGACGGCTCCGCCGTCGTCCGCAGGTGGAACTGCTCCGCGGCCTTCGCGTCGGCGGGACGCGCACCCTGACCGCCGAGCTCGTCGGCCCCGCTGGGCAGCACCGACCAGCCGGCGACCTCGCCCTCGGTCGGCGGGATGATCCCTGCGCGCAGCGGCTCGGGCAGGAGGCCGTCGGGCCCGGGGAGCACCGCCGCGAGTGCCCGGGGCAGCGCCTCGACGGCGTTCAGCGCCGCGCCGCCCACCATTCCCGAGTGGAGGTCGCGCTCGCCGGTGCGGGCGGTGACGTGGAAGTAGCAGATGCCCCGCAAGGCGGTGCAGAAGGCGGGCAGCGTCGCGGTCGCGTAGCCGCCGTCGAGGATGACCGCGGCATCGGCCGGCCCGGTGTCGGCCTCGGCCCAGTCGCAGACAGCATGACCCCCGACCTCCTCCTCCGCGTCGATCATGAACCGCACGGTGACGGGAAGCTCGCCCGCCGCGGCGAGCAGCTCGGTCGCCTTCAGGAGCATGAAAAGGTGCGCCTTGTCGTCGGCGACGCCGCGTCCGACGAGGAGGCCGTCCCGCTGGGTCAGGGACCACGGGTCCGACTCCCAGAGGTCGACGGGATCCGGCGGCTGCACGTCGAGGTGCGCGTAGGCCAGCACGGCGGGAGCCCCGGTCCGCGAGGCGGGAACCTCGCCGAGGACGAGCGGCCGCCCGGCCCGCTCGGCGATCTCCACCTCTCCCCCGGCCCCGCGGATGCGGCCTGCGACCCACTCCGCCGCGCGGCTCAGATCCTCCGCGTGCGCCGGGTCGGCGCTCACGGACGGGATGGCGATCAGCTCGGACAGCTCGGCGACGAGCGCATCGTGTGGCGGCAGCACCGCGCGATTGTACGTAGGCCCCGGCCGCAGGCGGGGATCAAGCGGCCTGGATCCGCGCCAGCGGATCCGGCCGCGCGCAAACTCGCGAGGAAGCCGAACCGTTGCGGCCGCGAACGCGGACGGCTTCAGGGATGTGCCCCGCCGCAGGAATCCGCGCGAGCGGATTCCTGCCTGGCGAGCAAGCTCACTACTCGCGAACGCTCGCCGCTTCGGCGAGCACGCGAAGCTTCTTCAGGCTCTGGTGCTCGATCTGCCTGATGCGCTCACGCGTGACGTTGAACGCGCGGCCGACCTCGTCGAGCGTCCGCGGCTGCTGGCCGCCGAGGCCGTACCGCATCTCGAGCACCTGCCGTTCGCGCGGCGAGAGGGCGTCGAGCAGCGACCGCAGCGCGTCGCGCCGCAGGCTGACCTCCGCCGCCTCCTCGGGCAACGGCTCGGACTCGTCCGTGAGGAAGTGCCCGAACTCCGACTCCTCTTCGTCGCCCACCGGCTTCTCGAGCGAGACCGGCGTCTGTGCGCTGCGCTTGATCTGCTCGACCTCCTCGACGCCGAGACCGAGGTCGAGGGCGATCTCGAGGGACGTCGGCTCGCGCGCGAGCTCGGCACGGAGCTTGCGCTCCGAGCGATTGATCTTGTTGAGCTTCTCGACGACGTGCACCGGCATGCGGATCGTCCGCCCCTTGTCCGCGATCGCCCGCGCAACCGCCTGCCGGATCCACCACGTCGCGTAGGTCGAGAACTTGAACCCCTTGCGCCAGTCGAACTTCTCGGCGGCCCGGACGAGACCGATCGTCCCTTCCTGGATCAGGTCGAGGAACGGCAGGCCCTGGTTCCGGTAGCGCTTCGCGATCGAAACGACGAGCCGGAGGTTCGCCTCGACCATCGCCTGCTTCGCAGCGTGCTCCCCGAGCTCGATCCGCTTGGAGAGCTCGACCTCCTGCGCCGCCGTCAGCAGGGGCACCTTGCCGATGTCCTTGAGGAAGAGCTGGAGGGTGTCGGTCGAGACCTCGGTCTCCGCCGCCCACGCGCGCTCGCGCTCGTCGTCGGATGGCGTGTCCGCTGAGACGACTTCGATCTGCTCCTCGTCCAGAGCCGTGTACAGCGCGTCGATCTGTGCCGGGTCGAGGTCCAGCTCGTCGAGCGCGAGGGCGAGCTCGTCGGCGTCGAGCGTGCCGCTGGCGCGCCCGTGCTCGAGGAGCGCACGTGCCTCGTCCGACTCGAGACCGGCCTCGCGAGCCGGGCGTCGGGCTTCGGGTGCTGCGCTCAGGATCGCCCCCCTTTCCGTCGCTGGCTGGAAACGGTAGCAGCGCGTCCAGACCCGTCAACCATGACAGCTGTCTTCAGACGCCGGCCTTGTGCAGCTCTGCGAGATAGCGGCGCGCTTGGCCCGCGAGCGGCGAGCCCGGCTCGACGGCGATCGCCTTCGTCAGCTGGCGTTTCGCCTCCGGAGCCTGACCGGACCAGAGGAGCAGGAGGCCCAGGTGGAACCGCACCGTCGCGCTGTGTGGGAAGGTCTTCGTGAGGGGCCCGAGGCGCGAGAACGCATCTGCTGGACGCGCCTTGTCGAAGCGCCCGACCGCGTCCGCGACCCGAGCCTCGACGTCGCGCGGCGCCTCGCGCGCGGCCGCGGCGAACACCCGCTCGGCAGACCTGGTCATCCCGAGTCGCTGGAGCGCGGAGCCGTACAGGAGCTTCCCGGCGACGCTCTCCCGAGCGCCCCGCTGGAGCATCCGGAGCTGTGCCGGCGGCGCGAGCTCGTCGAACCCGTTCGGCAGCGGCGCGGTCGGGACGAACACGGGGACGCCCGGCGCGTACTCCGGGTGGAGGAGGTTGCCGGCGGTGACCGCGTACGCCGTGTCGGGCTCGTCTGCGATCGCCTGCCGCCACGCCTCGCGTGCTCCGCTGAGCCCCGACCACAAGAGTGCGACGCCGAGGTTGAGCTCCACCACCGCCCGATCCGGATGGAGCCCCGCGAGGCGGTTCAGGCGGTCCACCGTCTCGGCGGGCCAGTGTGCAAAGGCCTGCCCGACCCGCGCCTCGACCGAGCTCCAGCGCGCGAACTCGCGCGCGGCCTCCGCTCGCTTGCCCGCGCCGTACGCCACGGAAGCGCGTCGGAGCGCACGTGCCTCGGGGTCGGTGCGAACGCCGAGCGCGAGCGTCAGGGGCGGCGGGCCGGGCCGCCGCTGCGGGCCGGCCGCAGGCCCGGGTGTCGGCCCCGTCTGCAGCAGTACGAGCCCGACGACGACCATCGCCGCGACGGCAGCCGACGCGGCGGTGAGGACGACGACGCGCGACCGGGGCGACACGCGGCCCACGGTAGCCGCGAACGATTCGCACGGTGCCCGGGCACGTCTTCGCGCTGCAGCCGTCTGTCGCTATATTCGGGAAAGTAATGGCGACCTACAGGGAGCTGCTCGCCCAGGCCAGGGCGGAGATCGACGAGATCACGACGCCGGAGGCGCACCGCCTGCTCCAGGACGGCGTGCCCCACGTCTTCGTCGACGTCCGGCCGCGCGACGAATGGGACGAGGGCCATCTCCCCGGGGCGCTGCATGTCCCGCGGAACAACCTCGAGTCGCGCGTCGAGGCGCTGGTCCCCGACAAGACCCAGACGCTCGTCGTCTACTGCGCGAGCGGGACCCGCTCCGCGTTCGCGACGAAGACCCTGCGCGACCTCGGCTACGAGCACGCCGTCAACCTCGAGGACGGCTTCGTCGGGTGGAAGCGCAACGGCTTCGACTTCGTCACCCCCACGGCGCTCACGGCGCCGCAGCGCGCGCGGTATGCCCGCCACCTCCTCATCCCGGAGGTCGGCGAAGAGGGCCAGCAGCGTCTGCTCGACTCCCGCATCCTCCTGATCGGCGCAGGCGGCCTCGGCTCGCCCGCCGCCCTGTACCTCGCCGCGGCGGGCGTCGGGACGATCGGCATCATCGACCCGGACGTCGTCGACGACTCGAACCTCCAGCGCCAGATCGTCCACTCGACCGACCGCCTCGGCGAGCCGAAGGTCGACTCCGCGAAGCGCACGATCGAGGCTCTGAACCCCGACGTCGAGGTCGTTCCGTTCCAGGAGCGGCTCACCTCCGAGAACATCGACGCGGTCCTCGCGCACCGCTGGGACGTGATCCTCGACGGCACCGACAACTTCCCCACGCGGTACCTGCTCAACGACGCGTCCGTCTGGCACGGCCTCCCCGTCGTGCACGGCTCGATCTATCGCTTCGAGGGCCAGGTCACGGTCTTCGATCCGGCGAACGGGCCCTGCTACCGCTGCCTCTACCCGTCCCCGCCGCCGCCCGAGCTCGCACCGAGCTGCGCCGAGGGCGGCGTGCTCGGCGTCCTACCCGGGATCGTCGGATCGCTGCAGGCGAGCGAGGCGCTCAAGCTCGTGCTCGGGGTCGGCGAGTCCCTCGCCGGGCGGCTCCTCCTGTTCGACGCGCTGCACACGACCTTCGACGAGGTCGCGATCCGGAAGAACCCGGACTGCCCCGTCTGCGGCGAGCACCCGACCATCACCGACTACATCGACTACGTCGAGTTCTGCTCCCGCGGAACGGTGAACGCATGACGGTCGTCCGGATCCCGCCGACGCTGCGCACCGAGGTCGGCGGCGCGCGCCAGGTCGAGGCCGAGGGCGAGACGGTCCGCGAGGTGCTCGACGACCTCGTCGAGCGCCACCCCGCGCTGGCGCCCCAGATCCTGCAGGACGGCGGCCTCGCCCCGTTCGTCAACGTCTACGTCGGCGGTGAGGACGTCCGCACGCTCGACGGCCTGGACACCTCGGTCCCGGTCGGAGGGACGGTGATCCTGCTTCCCGCGATGGCCGGCGGGTCGTCGCCGTCGTGGTCCCGGCCCGCCGTCGCGGGCAGCCTGCTCGACCTGATCGGCTCCACGCCGCTCGTCGAGCTGCCGCGCCTGTCGCCGAAGTCCTCGGTGAAGCTCTATGCGAAGCTCGAGGGCCAGAACCCGACTGGCTCGATCAAGGATCGCGTGGCGAAGGCGATGATCGAGAGCGCCGAGGCCTCCGGCGAGCTCGAGCCGGGACGCGCGCTGCTCGAGCCGACCTCCGGAAACACGGGTATCTCGCTCGCGCTCGTCGCCGCCCTCAAGGGCTACCCGCTCACGTGCGTGATTCCCGAGAACGCGACGCCCGAGCGGAAGCGCCTTCTGCGGCTGTACGGCGCGGACGTCGTCCTCTCGCCTGCGGCCGAGGGCTCGAACGGCGCCGTGCGCCTCGCGCTCGAGATGGCCGAGGCCGATCCGCGTTGGTTCGTCCCCTTCCAGTACGCCAACGAGGCGAACCCGCGCGCCCACTACGAGGGCACGGGCGCGGAGATCGCCGAGGCGCTGGAGCGGGTCGACGTGCTCGTCGCCGGGCTCGGCACCGGAGGGACGCTGATGGGTGCCGGCGAGCGTGTCCGCGAAGCGTTCCCCGACGTCGTCGTCGCCGCCGCCGAGCCGCTGCCCGGCGACCCGGTGATGGGCCTCCGCTCGCTCGACGACGGCTACGTGCCCCCGATCCTCGACGTCGCAAGGCTCGATCGCAAGGTGCTCGTCTCGAACGAGGAGTCCGTCGCCGCGGTGCGCGACCTGCTCCGACTCGAAGGGCTCTTCGCCGGCGTCTCCGCCGGCGCCGTCGTCGCGGTCGCCCGGCGCCTCGCCGCAGAGCTCGACGAGGGCGTCGTCGTGACGATCCTCGCCGACGCCGGCTGGAAGTACCTGAGCGCCGACTTCTGGGACGCCGAGACGGACGCCGTCGCCGCATCGATGGAGCGCACGGTCTGGTGGTGATCCGGCCTCGGTGGTGATCCCGGCCGCGCTGCGGTCCGAGATCGCCGAGCACGCGCGCGGCGAGCTTCCCAACGAGGCCTGCGGGCTCCTCCTGCTGGACGGCGACGTCGCGGTCGAATACGTGCCCGGGGAGAACGCGTCCCCGTCGCCGTACTACTTCGAGCTGCGGCTCGATCCGGTCGTCTGGGCGGATCTCGGCGACCGCGATGTCAGGCAGGCGGTCGTCCACTCGCATGTGTCCTCGCCGCCGAGGCCCTCCCGCACCGACGTCGAGCGCATCGGCCTCTGGCAGGGGCAGCCGTACGTGATCTACTCGGTCCGCCTCGACGAGCTCGCCGCGTGGCAAATCGCCGACGGCGCGATCGAGCCGCTGCCGGTCAGCGGATCCTGAACGACCCCTTCATGAAGCTCTTGTGCGGGTCGCAGACGTACGTATAGGTGCCCTTCTTGAGCGTGACCGTGAACGTCTTCGTTCCGGTTCCGCCGAGCGAGGTCTTCACGTCGACGCCCGGGCCCGTGAGGTGGAAGTCGTGGCTCGACGAGAGGTCGGCGACGACGAGCGTGACCTTGCCGGCCTTCGTCGGGGGCTTGGCGAGCTTGATCGTGAAGCCGGGGCCGACCGTCCCCTTGTAGACAGGCGTTGCAGCCGGCGCGGTGGCGGCGAGCACGCCGATGGACAGGGTGGTCAGGCAGATCACGGCGATGGGTCGCCGCATGCGGACCTCCTCGGAGGGGGTTTCCGATCTCTACGCGGAAGTTGCGCCGGCGGTTTCGCCGACCGCGACCGAGCGTCCCTCGGTGGCGGAGCGGTACAGGGCCTCGATCGTGCGTGCCTGTCCGACGGCGTCCTCGCGTCCGAGCAGCTGCGGGCCGCGGCCCTGCACCGCGTCCGCGAGATTCTCGAGCTGGAGTCGGTACGAGTTCGCCCGTGGCACGGCGACTGCCTCCGGCTCTCCGAGCGTCTCGCCCTCGGGGCGCGCGAGCAGCACCGCACCGCCCCAGTCGACGCGGAAGGGCGCCTCGACCGTGATCGTGCCCTCGCTGCCGACCACCTCGACCCGCTGTCGCCGCGGTGAGCGGAAGGACGCCTCGAACTGGCCGATCACGTCGTCGGCGCACCGCAACGTCCCGTGGAGCGCCACGTCCACCCCGGTCGGGCCGACCACCTGCTCGCCCGACACCTGCTCCGGCTCCCCGGCAAGGAGCCGGATCGCGCTGACGCAGTAGCAGCCGACGTCCATCATCGCGCCGCCGTCGAGCTCAGGGAGCGCGCGCACGTTCGTCAGGTCCTCGAGGGTGAACGAGAACGTCGTCTTGACAACCTGGAGACGTCCGATCGAGCCGCCGACGACGAGGTCGCGCACGACCCCCGCCTGCGGATGGTGGCGGTACATGAACGCCTCCATCAGCACGAGCCCCGCAGCGTCGGCGGCGGCGAACGCCGCCTCGGCCTCCGCCGCGTGCCGCGTGTACGGCTTCTCCACGAGCACGTGCTTGCCCGCTGCGAGCGCGTGCATCGTCCACTCGTGGTGCATGCCGTTGGGCAGGCCGATGTAGATCGCGTCGACACCGTCGTCGTCGATCAGCGCCTCGTACGAGCCGTGGGCCCGCTCGATGCCGTGCTCGGCGGCGTACGCCTGCGCCTTCGCGCCGTCGCGGCTCCCGACCGCGACGATCTCGACACGGTCGGTCTCACCCGCCCCGCCGAAAATCTGGGCATTGATCGCGGCGGTCGAGAGGAGGCCGAGGCGAAGGGGGTCCATGGCCACGATTCCTACCACGTCGCCCGTGTACGCTCGCCGCGATGGAGGTGACGCACATCGCCGACGGTCTGTGGCGGTGGAGCACGTACTACGGGGAGTGGCGCGAGGAGGTCGGCTCCGTCTACGTCGAGGGAGACGACGCCGTCGTGCTGGTCGACCCGCTGGTGCCCGAGGAACGGGACGAGGCGGAGCGCTTCTGGGGCGCGCTCGACCGTGACGTCGAGCGGGCCGGAGCGCGCGTCCACGTCCTCGTCACGGTGTTCTGGCACGTCCGGAGCGCTGCCGCCGTCGTCCGCCGCTACCGCGGGCGACTCCACGCGGCAGCGCGTGCCCGGGCCCCGATCGAGCGCCGCGCGGGGTTGCACGCGACGGTCTTCCGGCCCGGCGACGGGCTCCCGGCGAGCATCGAGGCGCTGCCGAGCGGCCGCGCGACGGAGGTCGTGTTCTGGCTGCCGGCACACGCAGCGGTCGTTCCGGGAGACGTCCTCCTCGGCGACGCGGCCGGCGGCATCCGCATGTGCCCCGAGTCGTGGCTGCCGACCGGCGTCGGTCACGCCGAGCTCCGTGAAGCGCTCACGCCGTTGCTCGAGCTTCCCGTCGAGCGCGTGCTCGTCTCGCACGGCGAGCCGGTGCTCGAAAACGGCCGAGAGGCCATCGTCCGGGCGCTCGCGGCGTGATCGCGGACGCGCACGTCGACCTCCTGATGGAGGTCGCCCACCGCGAGCGCCGCCTCGACGAGAACGACGTCTTCGCCTCGACATGGCTGCCGCTTCTGCGGCAGGGCGGGGTCGGACTGCAGGTCTGCCCGATCTACGTCGACATCGCCGTCCAGCCGGAAGGCGCGCTGCGCGAGGCGCTCTCGCTCGCGGCGTCGTTCCACCGCGCGCTCCGCGAATGCCCGGACGACGTCGTCCAGGTCACGTCGGCCGCCGACCTCGACGCGGTCGAGGCGGGCAAGCGGATCGGGCTGATGCTCTCGCTCGAGGGCGTCGAGTGCTTCGGTGTCGAGACGTGGCCGGCCGACGTCTTCCATGCACTCGGCGTCCGGATGGCGGGGCTGACGTGGAACCGGCGGAACGCCTTCGCCGACGGTGCGGCGGAGGAGGGCGGGAGCCTTTCTCGGCTCGGGCGCGAGCTCGTCGACCGCCTCGTCTCGCTCGGGGTGATCCTCGACCTCGCGCACGCCTCGCGGGGGACGTTCGCGGAGATCCTCGAGCGCGCGAGCGGCGCACCGCTGCTCTGCTCGCACGGCGCATGCCGTGCCGTCCACGACACTCCACGGAACCTCGACGACGACCAGCTTCGCTCACTGGGGGAGGCCGGCGGGCTGTTCGGGCTGATGCTCCACCCCCTCGTGATCGGCCCGGAGCGTAGGACACTCGACCGCGTCGTCGACCACCTCGAGCACGCGATCTCGGTGATGGGGCTCGAGCGGCTCTGCCTCGGCGGGGACTTCACACAGCGGCTGTGGGAGGCGATGCCGGCGCCGAACGTGACGAAGGACGGCCTCGCCCCGCCCGGTCTCGCACCGGGCCTCGGAATCGAGGGCCTCACGGGCCCCGAGCAGTACCCCGCGCTCGTCGAGCGACTGCAGGCACGTGGCTGGACGGACGCGGAGGTCGCCGCCGTGACGAGCGGCAACCTCCTGCGCTTCCTCCGCAGCTCTCTGCGGTGACCCGCATCACGCCTCGCGCGCCACCAGCAGCACGATCGACGCGACGAGGATCCAGGCGAGCCAGGCGAACATCCCGACGAAGAAGACAGTCGCAAGCGAGACGACCCCGGCGAGCACCCCGAGCCAGCCGAGCCACCTCGGCACGCCGCCGCGGATCGCGGCGAGCGACGCGGGAACCGCCATCAGCGCAGCGCCCACACCGGCGGCGGCGAACGTCACCCACGCGGCGTCGTCGTAGCTCAGGTACGCCTCGGCCTCGACAAGGGCGCGGGCATGGTCGTCGGGCATGTCGACGAGCGGTGCCTGGAACAGGAAGAGGGCGAGCGGGAAGCAGATCGTGAAGACGATGCCCCCGACGAGGATCAGCGTCGACTCGCCGGCCGTGGCGACCTCCCGCAGCCGCGTGTGCAGCCCCGCGACGAACCCGCCCGCGAGCGCGACCGCTGCGACGGCGAAGAACAGGACGATGGCCGCCCAGGTGTGGTGGTCGGACGCCGTCGCGACGATCTCGGCGGGCGTGTCGCCTGCGTCCTCGACAGCCGGACTGTTCAGCGAGACCACCAGGCCGGCAACGAGCACGATCCCAGCGAGCGGCGGGAGGAGCCGTGCCCACCTGGGGCGAGCCGTCTCGATACGGACGGCCGAGTGCGTGGCGGTTGTCATGTCTATCCTCCTCGAGTGGATCGGACTACGACTATTCTCGTGCGCCGCCCGGCCGGAGGACCCGGCCGAGCAGGCGGACGAGACTGCGACGGCGACGCATGCGCCTAGACACCGAGCGCCGTGGGGGCCTCCGGGGCCTTGGGCTCGTAGCTCGCGCCGTAGCCGAGGAGCCGACCGAGCGGCGCGCCGAACGCGAGCCCGAGCCGCTGCAGCCATGCGGGTGGGAACGGCAGGCGGACGTCGCCGAAGTGATGCTTCGCGATGACGGCGAGGCGCAGCGGGTTCGGCATGCCCTTCCTGTTGACCTTGCCGTCCTCGGCGAGCGAGAACATCGTCTCGATCAGCTGCTCGAATCCGAGCGCGGGAGTGACCTCACAGACGAAGTGCGCCGTCTGCTCGCCGACGTTGCGGAACCGGTGGGGCGTTCCAGCCGGGACTAGGACCCTGTCGCCGGGCTTCGCGACGAGCTTCTGCTTGCCGAGCCGGAACTCGAGCTCACCTGCGAGGACCTCGAAGAGCTCCTCCTGCGCGGGATGGACGTGGGCCGCCGCGACGGCGCCGTTCGGCTCGACGAACGTCTCGACGACGACGCGCTCGCCGTTCGTGTCGGCCGAGGTCGTGCGGAAGACGAGGGTCTCGCCGGTGACGCGATTCGTGACGGTCTGGCCGGTGGTGATCATTGCTCTGCTCCTTCGGTGCGGTTGACGTGACCCGCGCACCATCGGCCCGACCGCTTAGGATCGACTCAAGTCGGGCTTAAGGGAGGCTTGGGGGTCATGGAGTTCCGGGTGCTCGGGCCGCTGGAGGTGCTCGGGGACGGCGGCGAGCCTCTGCCGCTCGGCGGAAAGCGCCCGCGAGCCGTTCTCGCGCTCCTCCTGCTGCATCGCAACGAGGCGGTCTCGACCGACCGGCTGATCGACGCCGTGTGGGGCGACGAGCCGCCCGCGAGCGTTCGCGGCGCGCTCCAGGTGCACGTCCACGCCCTGCGCAGGGCGCTCGGCCCGGACCGAATCGTCACGCGCGCGCCGGGCTACCTGGTTCGCGTCGAGCCCGGCGAACTGGACGCCGTCCGCTTCGAGGAGCTCGTCGCCGGCGCCCGCTTCGCGGAGGCGCTCGGCCTCTGGCGCGGCCCGGCGCTCGCGGACGTCGCGGACGAGCCGTTCGCCGCCCCCGATGCGGCGCGACTCGACGAGGCGCGCCTGGCGGCGATCGAGGCCAGGATGGCCGCCGAGCTCGAAGCGGGCGCACACGACGCCGTGGCCGGACAGCTCGAGGCGCTCGTCGCGGCGCACCCTCACCGCGAGCGGCTGCGAGCGCAGCAGATGCTCGCGCTCTATCGCGGCGGCCGGCAGGCCGAGGCGCTCGCCGCGTACCGGGACGCCCGCGACGCGCTCGACGAGATCGGCCTCGAGCCGTCTCCCGAGCTGCGCGACCTGGAGCAGCAAATCCTGCGGCAGGACCCCGACCTCGCCGCGCCGGCACCCACGCCCGGCGGCGCGGAGCGGCCGGGGCACCGCGGCACCCTGCCGACTGCGAGGACACCGCTGATCGGCCGCGACCTCGAGCTCGCGGCGGTTCGTGCGCTCCTCGGTCGACCCGACACCCGGCTCGTGACCCTGACCGGGCCCGGCGGCACGGGGAAGACAAGGCTCGCGCTGGCGGCAGCCGACGCACGCGCCCGGGTCGTGTTCGTCGACCTCTCGGCCGTCGTCGACGCGCAGCTCGTCCTCCCCACTATCGCGCGGTCGCTCGGGGCAGGGGAGGCGCCTGGTCGGGACGAGCTCGAGACCGTGCTCTCCGCGCTCGGCGACGACCCGCTCCTGCTCGTGCTCGACAACTTCGAGCAGGTGCTCGACGCTGCGGCCGACGTTGCGGCCCTCGTCGCCGCCGCGCCGACGCTCGCGGTCCTCGTGACCAGCCGCGCACCGCTCCGCGTCGCCGCCGAGCACGTCTATGCGGTGCCGCCGCTCCACGTGCCGGACCCCGGCAGCGAGACCCTCGGCTCGATCGAGCGGGTCGCAGCGGTGCGCCTCTACGCGGAGCGCGCACGGTCAGCCCTCGGCGAGTTCGAGCTCACCGACGCCAACGCGGGTGCAGTGGCGCGGATCTGCCGGGCGCTCGACGGCCTTCCCCTGGCGCTCGAGCTCGCCGCGGCGCGCGTCCGAACGCTCGGCCCCGAGGGAACCGCCGAGCGGCTCGGCGAGCGGCTCTCGCTCCTGTCCCGCGGCGCGCGCGACCTACCCGAGCGGCAGCGATCGCTCCGCGCGACGCTCGACTGGAGCGTGCAGCTCCTGGGTCAGGAGGAACGCGACCTGCTCACCGTACTCGGCGCGTTCAGCGGTGGCGCGTCGCTCGACGCGCTCGAGCTCGTCGCGGGCGACGTCGAGGTTCCCGACGCGCTCGAGGAGCTGCTCGACGCGGCGCTCGTGACGCGCTCGACCGCCTCGGAGGCTCCGCGGTTCGCGATGCTCGAGACGGTGCGGGAGTACGCGGCCGACCTGCTGGCGGCATCGGGGATCGAGCGCGAGATCCGCGACCGCCAGCTCGACTGGCTCCTCTCCCTCGTCGAAGGCGAAGGGCTCTACTGGCAACGCCAGATGGACGCTTCCTGGCTCGACCGCGTCGAGCTCGAGCACGACAACATCCGCGCGGCGTTCGCGCACGCCCAGGCGATCGGCGACCCGGAGCGGGAGCTCCGCCTCGCAACCGCGATGCGGTACTTCTGGCGTGTCCGCGGCTATGTCGAGGAAGGCCAGCGCCGTCTCGAGCGCTGCGTCGAGCTCGCGCCGGCGGTGGACGACGAGCTCCACGCGCGCGCGCTCGGCGAGGCCGGCGTGATGGCGTTCACCGCGAACGACCATGAACGGTCGCGGGCGCTCTGGCTCGAGGCGCTTCCTCTCTTCGAGAAGGTCGGCAGCCCGCGCGAGGTCGCCCGGGCCACGATGGAGATCGGGGCGAACTGGCACGCCGAAGACGATCTCCCACGGGCGCTCGAGTACTACGAAGCCTCGCGGGCGCTCCTCGCCCAGGTCGACGACCCGAACGCCATGGGTGTCGTGCTCGCCAACCTCGGCTCGGTCTACGAGACCCTCGGCGACCTGGACGGCGCGATCAGCGCGACGAGCGAGGCGCTGTCGCTCGCCGAGACGCTCGGCGACGAGGACGGCGTCGCGATCTCGAGCCTCAACCTCGCCACGTTCGACCTCGCACGCGGGGATTACCGCGCCGCGGCCGAGCACTCCCTCGCCGCGATCGAGAAGGCGATCCGGCTGTCGTACCGCGAGGTGCTGGCCTACGCGCTCGGGATCGCCGCACGTGTCGCGCTCGCGACGGGTCGCGCAGACGACGCCGGTGCCCTCGGCGGCGCTTTCCTCGAGCTCTTCACCGTGATCGGGACGGAGCCGCAGCGCGCGGAGGCGCAGCGGCACGCTGCGACCCTCGACGACGTCGCACGGCTGACGGACGTCGACGCCGCAGTCGCGCGTGGCCGAGCGCTGAGGCTCGAGGAGGCCATCGCTCTCGCGCGCGACGTCCTCTCGGATGCGCTCTGATCGGCGATCAGCGAGCGGCGACGCGCAGCGCCGGATAGAGGGCGCGATAGCGGGCCGCCTGTTCGGCGTACGCGTCGCGCCAGTCGGGGTCGGGCTCGACGACGTCCCTGACGCGCACGCAGCGGGCCACCGCGTCGTGGACGTCGGAGAAGACTCCGCCGGCCACTCCGCCGAGCAGCGCCGCGCCCAGTGCGGAGCCCTCCTCGGAGGCGGCGCGCTCGAGCGGCACGTCGAGGACGGACGCGACGACCCGGAGCCAGAGATCGCCTCGGGCGCCACCGCCGGACACACGCCCCGACTGCGCGTCGACCCCGAGTGAGCGGAGCAGGTCGAGGCAGTCCCGCAGACCGAACGCGACGCCCTCCAGGACGGCGCGCACGAGCGCGCCACGGTCGTGACGGAGCTCCAGGCCGACAAAGGCGCCGCGGGCGTCCGGATCGGCGTGCGGCGTCCGCTCCCCGGCGAGGTACGGCAGGAAGACGAGGCCGCCGGCCCCGGGACCCCACGCCGCGGCCTCCTCGACGAGCCGCTCGACCGGGACGTCCGGCGCAAGCCGGTCGTGGAACCACCGGAGCGAGCCCGCCGCCGAGAGCATCACGCCCATGGCCTGCCACGCGCCCGGGACGGCGTGGCAGAACGCGTGCACGCGGCCGGCCGCGTCGTGCTCGTAGGCCGGCAGGGGCGCAAGCACGACACCCGACGTCCCGAGGACGACCGAGAGGACCCCGGGGCGATCGGCGCCGACCCCCACTGCGGCGGCGGGCTGATCACCCGCGCCGGCCGCGACGGGCGTCCCTTGCAACAACGTGCAACTTGCCGACACCGGGCCCGCCGGGTCGGGCGACTCGAGGACCGGTGGGAGCCACGCGGCGGGGAGGCCTAGCGCCTCGACGACCTCCTCGCTCCACGCTCGTCGGCCGACGTCGAGTAGCAGCGTTCCCGACGCGACGGAGGCGTCGATCGCCCACGCGCCCGTCAGGCGAAGGCGGACGTAGTCCTTCGGCAGGAGCACGCGGGCGATCCGCGCGTACGCGTCCGGCTCGTGCCGGCGCAGCCAGAGAAGCTTCGGCGCGGTGAAGCCCGTCAGCGCGCGGTTTCCCGTGAGCTCGACGAGCCGCTCGACGCCGATCAGGCTCTCGATCTCGGCGCACTCCGCCGCCGTGCGCTGGTCGTTCCAGAGGATCGCCGGGCGGATCACGCGATCCTCGGAGTCGAGTGCGACGAGGCCGTGCATCTGGCCGGAGAGCCCGATGCCCGCCACGTCTCGGCCCTCCGTGACCTCGGCGAGAGCGGCCTGCGCCGCGGCCCACCAGTCCTCCGGGTCCTGCTCCGACCACCCGGCCCGCGGCGTCGAGAGCGGATAGCCGCGCGAGGCGGTCGCGAGCACCTCGCCGTCGGGCGAGAGCGCGAGCGCCTTGACCCCCGTGGTACCGACGTCGAGACCGACGACGGCGGTCACGGCGCTACGCACCAAGCGCCGCGTAGACGAGCTCGTAGGCGCGGATCGCGTCCTTCCGCGTCTGCGCCTCGCGGAGCGCCGCGTCGTCGATCCGACCCGAGACGTCCCAGATGAAGCGCCACTGCTCGACGCTCCTGGCGACCGCGGCGACGGCGTCCTCCGTGTACGGGTAGAGGTCGAAGCCGAGCCGCTCGCCGTTGTCTCCGTAGTGCGCGCGCCGCAGCTCCACCGCGAGCTCGAGCGTCTCCATGAAGGCCGTCGTGCCGACCATGTTGTCGTCGTCGAACGTGCCCCAGCCCGAGTTCGCGTGCTGGTGCCCGAGGAGGTCTTCGGCGGCGAGCAGCGCCGCGTACTCGCCGAGGCTCTCGCCGTTCATCAGCAGGTGCTGCCAGTCCATGTTGACCTGGAAGTTCGTGATTCCCCGTCCGCGGAGCGTGTGGATCACGTGAAGCGTCATCCCGATGTTCCGCATCAGGATCTTCATCGCGGGCTCGGAGTTCTTGTGCTCGAGGAAGAGCTTCACGCCCTTCGCCGCGCACGTCTCGGCAGCTTCCTGGAGACCGTCGATCAGCCAGGCCCACGACTCGGCGTAGGGCGTCTGGAACGGGTAGTTGTACCCCTCGATCCCGGGCCAGCAGACCATGTTCGCGCCCACCTCGCCCGCGAGCTCGGCGGTCTCGCGCGTGAGCCGGCGGGCTTCGGCCCGAACCGCCGGGTCGGGTGAGACGAGCCCGCCCCGGCCGAACCGGGGGTCGAGGTGCAGCCCGGTGCAGATCGTGTAGATCCCATGCCCGTCGAGCGCCTCGCGCACCTCGCCGAGGTTCTCGTGAGACAGCTCGCCCGGGTAGTGGAACTCGTAGTCGTCGATCAGGTCGCCGAGGCCGTCGACGGCCCGGCGCACACGCTGCGCGGTCGACTCGGCCGCGTGCTCGGGCTGGTAGCCGCCCGGGACGAAGCGCGTGACCATCGACCCGAGGGCCCAGATGCCGAGGCTCGTGCGCACGGGGCTAGCGGCCGGCCCGCTGCTGCCTGCGACGCAGCAACGTGTCGAGCGTCACGGCGGCGAGGAGGATCGCGCCCGTGGCCATGAACTTGATCGCCGAGTTCCAGCCGGCGAGGTCGATCCCGTTCGCGAGCGTCGAGATCACGAGGGCTCCCATCAGCGCGCTGATCACCCGCCCGCGCCCACCGAAGAGACTCGTGCCCCCGATCACCGCCGCCGCGATCGCGTCGAGCAGCAGCGTGCCGCCGCCGGCGTTGAGGTCGACGGAGTTCAGCCGCGAGGCCAGGATCACGCCGCCGAGGCCCGCCATCGCCCCGGAGATCATGAAGACGATCAGCCGGATGTTGCGTACGTTGATTCCCGCACGACGGGCCGCCTCGGCGTTCCCGCCGACCGCGTAGACGTGGCGGCCGAAGGTCGTGCGCTCCGCGATCCACGTAAAGAGCACGAGCA
>DASSVY010000274.1:0-5735 GCA_035705535.1 Gaiella sp.
CGACATGCGTGAACGGGCGGTCTCCGGCGAGGCGCCGCAGCTCCTCCAGGACGTTCCTCCGGCGGAGCCACCCCGACGTCTCCTGCGGATGCGTCGAGACGATCAGCTCGTCGATCGGCTCCTGGGCGAGGACGTCCCGCACCGCCGCCACCGGCCCTCCCTCGTAGACGTCGCCGTGCGCCGGGATCCCCGCCTCGCGGAGCGCCGCCACCATCCGGTCGATCCGCCGGCCCGCCGACGCGCGGCGCGTGTTGCGATAGACGACGTACCCCGAGCGCGGGTCGTTCACGGGCGCGATCACCATCGCGCGGATCGGCCCCTCGGCCGCGCGCCCGCGAACGGCGTCGACGAGCTCCTCGCCCGCGAGGGTCTCGTTCGCGACGACCAGCACGCGCTTCGCATCCTCCTGCTCGCCGAGCTGCTCGCTCATGCGGGTGTCTCCTGGAGCGCGCCCCCCTTGAGGACGACGTGCTTGGCGCCCGGGACGCCGTACTCGTACGGGCTGCCGACCACCTGCGGGATCTCGTCGAAGTTGAAGACCGGCGGCGGCGAGGAGACCTGCCACTCGATCGTCATCGCCTTCCAGGGGTTCGACTCGGCGACCGGCCCGCGCGCCCAGCTCGTGATCATGTTGTAGACGAACACGACAACAGACGCGCCGAGGACGAACGAGAAGATCGAGATCACCATGTTGATCGCCCCGTACGTCCCCGCGTAGTCGGCGACGCGGCGCGGCATCCCGTCGAGCCCGACCCAGTGCATCGGGAAGAACGTGGCGTTGAAGGCGACGAAGGTCAGCCAGAAGTGGAGCTTGCCGAGGCGTTCGTCGAACATCCGCCCGGTCATCTTCGGGAACCAGTAGTAGATCCCGGCGAAGATCGTGAACACGGACCCGCCGAAGAGCACGTAGTGGATGTGCGCGACGATGAAGTACGTGTCGGACGCGTGGATGTCGATCGGCACCGCGGCGAGATAGATCCCTGACAGGCCCCCGATAACAAATGTCGAAATGAAGCCCAGGGCGAACAGCATCGGCGTGGTCAGGTGGAGCTTCCCCTCCCACAGCGTCGCCAACCAGGAGAACACCTTGATGCCCGTCGGGACGGCGATCAAGAGCGTCGTGATCATCATCGGGATCCGCAGCCAGTCGGCCATGCCCGCGACGAACATGTGGTGCGCCCACACCGAGAACGCGAGCACGAGGATCCCGATCAGCGAGACGGCCATCAGCCGGTAGCCGAAGATCGGTTTTCGGCTGAACACGGAGATGATCTCCGAGATGATCCCGAAGCCCGGCAGGACCATGATGTAGACCGCCGGGTGCGAGTAGAACCAGAAGATGTGCTGGTAGCCGAGCACGTAGCCGCCGTTGTCGGGCGTGAAGAAGCTCGTGTGCATCACCCGGTCGAACATCACGAAGAACTGCGAGCCGGCGATGAACGGCGTCGCGATGACGACGAGGAGCGACGTCGTGAAGTTCGCCCAGACGAGCAGCGGCATGCGCCAGAACGTCATCCCGGGCGCGCGCATCGTGATGATCGTGACGAGGAAGTTCAGTGCGGTCGCGATCGACGACGCGCCGGCCCACTGGACGCCCATGTTGAAGAACACCTGGCCGAACGGCTGCTCCGACGCGAGCGGGGCGTAGCTCGTCCACCCCGTCGCGAACGCGCCGCCGGGTGCGAGGAAGCTGGCGAGGAACAATGTTCCGGCGACCGGCAGCATCCAGAACGAGAGCGCGTTCAGGCGCGGGAACGCCATGTCCGGGGCGCCCAGCATCAGAGGTACCGCGAAGTTCGCGAGACCGGCGAACGCCGGGATGATGAACACGAAGATCATCAGCGTCGCGTGCGCCGACACGAGCCCGTTGAAGGTCTGCGTGTCGAAGAACTGCATTCCCGGCTGCGCCAGCTCGGCCCGGAACAGCATCGCGAGGAACCCGCCGACGATGAAGAAGAAGAACGTCGTGACGAGGTACTGGATGCCGATCACCTTGTGGTCGGTGTTGACCTTGAAGTAGTCGGTCCACCGGTACGCGCCGTGGTTCGCGTGGTCGTCGACGAGCGTCGCGCGTCCCGAGACCCAGTACAACCAGTAGTCGAACGTCCCGATCCCGAGCAGGAACCCGATCGGCGCCGTGACCATCCCCGCGATCAGGATGATGATCTCCCAGTCGTAGACCGGATCCCAGCCTGCGAGCCAGCGGAGCGTGACGACGATGTACATCCCGATGAAGAAGAAGGCAGGGGTGACCCACGCCGCACGCACCCAGCCCGGGCGCATCAGGAGACCGCGCCGACGGGGCATGTCCCCGTGGCCGGTGCCGTGCTGCGCTTCGGCGTGCGTGGTGCTGGTCACTTGGCCTCCTCCCCGCCCACGTACGCGACGAGCGCGTCGATCTCCTCGCTGGACAGGCTGTCTTTGAAGTTCTGGGGCATGACGCCGGGCTGGTAGCCGGCGACGACGACCTTGTTCGGATCCTCGATGGACTCGCGCACGTAGTCGGGCACGGACTCGCCGGCCTTCTGCGCGGCTGCGGTCAGGTCGTCGAGGGACGGGCCGACCTGCGCGTCCGTGCCGGCCTTCTTGAACTCGTGGCATGCGCCACAGCCGGCCGACGCGAAGGTCTTCGAGCCGAGCGCTTCGTCGGCGCCCCCGGTCGTGGTCGTGGAGCCGCCCGTCGTCGACCCGCCGGTGGTCGCTCCGCCTGTCGACCCGCCGCCCGCCGCGCCTCCGGCGGGTGCGCCGGCGGCTGCGTGCTGCTTCGACAACCACGTCGAGAACGCCGCTTGCTGCAGCACGCGCACGGGTGCGCGCATCGTGGCATGGCCGAGGCCGCACAGCTCGGTGCAGATCAGTGTGAACGTGCCCGTCCTCGTCGGCGTGACGACGATCTCGGTCTCGATGCCCGGCACGACGTCCTGCTTCTGGCCCATCTGCGGGATCCAGAAGGAGTGGATCACGTCGGCGGAGGTCATCTCGAACTTCACGTGGCGGTGGAGCGGGAGCACGAGCTCGTCGGAGCGGACGTTGCCCGGGTACTCGAAGCGCCACGCGAACTGCTGGGCGAAGACCTTCACGCGCAGCGGGTTCGCGCCCGCGTCCGCGTTCTTCTCGAGGACGACGGCGCTGACGATGCCGATCGCGATGACCAGGATCGCCGGGACGACCGTCCAGATCACCTCGAGGCGGGTATTGCCGTGGATCGGCGGCCCGTCGGTGTCGTCGTCCGGCTGCACCCTGAACGCGAGCACGGAGTACACGATCACGCCGATCACGAGCGAGAAGATCGCGATGCAGATGATCGTCGCGAACCAGTACGTGAACGTGATCCGGTCCATCTCCTCGGACGCGGAGCTCGGCAGCCACCGGATCAGGACGGCGATTGCTGTGGTGATCACCGCCGCGACGAGCGCGATCCCGAGCATCTTGAGCAGTGCGCCCCTGCGAACCACCGTGCGACACTACCAACGCCGCGGACGCGCCGAACCGGGGACCCGACAGCTGTCGAACGGGCCCCCGGAAGCACCCTCCGAGGCGGCCAAGCCGGCCTCCGGCCGCCGCCGGTGGCGCACCGGCCACCGGCGCTATCCTTTCCTCCCTCGCGGGGCCGTTAGCTCAGCTGGTAGAGCAGGGGACTCTTAATCCCAAGGTCGAAGGTTCGAATCCTTCACGGCCCATTCGTTTCCACGCCCGGGCCGTCCTCGGGGCCATCCCCGCCCCGCCACGCGGCGTCGAGGAGCAGAGGCACGAGGCCGGCCGAGAGGACGACCAGTGAGCCGCACAGACGGGTGAGCAGATTGACGCCCTCGTCCTGGTCGTACGGCAGCGCCAGCTCCGTGAAAGACCACAGCACCCAGACGAACCCGACCGCGGAGAGGCCGTAGACCAGCGCCGCGTACGCCGGCAGGATGCGGGCCCCGCCGAGAAGAGCGAGCACGATCGCGACGACGGCGAGCGGAACTGCGAAGAGCCAGAGCCCCGTGTCGAGCAGTGCGCCCGCGACCGAGCGGAGCGCGGGCCACGGACGGTCGAGGTGGTCGAAGAGGCCGAGGAAGCCGCTGCTCGGAAGCTCGCCGGTCAGGTCCCGTGACCGGAACCAGATGCGCCACGGGAGAGCCAGCAGGAACGCGGCGGCCCCCGCGAGGACGAGCCGGGGCCACGCGACCCGACGGGTGCCCCACGAGGCGGCGAGGGCCGCGACCACGACGCACGCCGCGAGCAGCTGCCCTTCCCGCTTCGTCAGCATCGCGCCCGCGAAGAACAGCGACGCGCAGCACAGCTGCCACGCCCGCCGGTCGACGAGCCAGAGTGCGACCAGCAGCGCGGCGAGAGCGAAGAAGTAGTCCAGGAGGAAGTCCGCCTGCGGCTCGAGCGAGCGATTGACAACCCGCGGCGCCACGAGGACGAGGAGCAGGATCGGCCAGAGCACCGCCGGCCGGACGCGTGGCGCCAGCAGCCCGGCCACGGCCGCGACGAATCCCGTCAGGAAGAACCAGAGCTGCACGTGCAGCGTCACGACGTCGGGCGACCCCATCGCATGGAAAGCCGCCGCCTCGAGCGCCGGCACGAGAGGGGGATAGGTCGGGTTGGCGAGCTCCCGGAAGAACTGCTCGTCGAGCCCGCCGAAGAAGTAGATCGCCTTCGCCTTCGGGACCCAGAACGCCCAGCCGTCGAAGTTCGAGAGCGGCGCGAGGCGGCCGGCGCGGAAGCCCGCCTCGAGGTACACGCCCACGAGCGCCACGTACGAGACGGCCACGAGCGCGAGACCCTGCCGCTCGACGCCGAAGCCCCGCGGGCGCGGCCGCCCGAGAGCCCGTCCGAGCACGAGCCCGCCCGCCGCCAGGGCGACACACGTGATCCCCATGGTCGCGAGCCCGAACGGCACGCCGAGGACGAGCTCGAGCGTGAACGCAACCCCCAGCGCCGCCACGCCGACCATGTACCCGAGCCCCGAGAGCCGCGCCACCCCCGCCCACGAGGACAGGTCGCGCACGCCCCACAGGAGGCAGGTCCCGACGACGAGCACGACGGAGTTCGCGACCGCGAGGCCGGCCAGCGCGTGGCCGGTCATCCGGGCAGCCGACCGACGGCGACGCCCGCGTCGTTCTGCCAGAGAACGTGGAGCTCGCCGCCGAAGCTCGAGAGGTCGCACTCGTAGCAGACCACCCAGCGTGCGTCGTCAGCCGGGCGCCGTGGCATCAGGAAGTACCGCGTGAACTGACCGATGTTGGTGGCCCGCGATCCGACGACGAGGCGGTAGGTCTCCTCTTTGGGGATCAGGCCACGCGCCTCCACGAGTGCCTCCTGGTCGACACCGAGCGCCGTGCCGCCGGCGAGCTCGCGGTCGTCGTAGTTCGCCGCGGCGTTCACACGGGCGTCGTCGCCGAGCGCGTCGACGGCCTTCGCGAAGTAGACGAGCCCGACCGCCGCCGTGAGGGCGAGGCAGACGACCACGCCGAGCCGGACGAGGCCGTGGGGCCGACCGGCCGGCGTCGCGAGACGTTCGAAGCGCCCTCGTACCAAGAAACCAGGATAGGGCGGCCGGGGCCGTCGCCGGTAGGCCGCGAGGCGTTGACCCACCGGGGCGAGCGGAGATAATCCCGCGGGTGCAGCCTCACGCCAACCCGCGGAGACGACGGTGAGCGCGCCGGCCCCGGCCCCCCGGAGCACGGCCGAGACGGTCCGCGGCCCCGTCCCACTCGACGCGCTCGGCCCGACCCTCATGCACGAGC
>DASSVY010000275.1:0-7880 GCA_035705535.1 Gaiella sp.
GTGGAGGTACGGGCTCAGTCGAGAGGTTCCGTCGGCTGCGAGAAGATCGCGAGCCGCCTCGTACTCGTAGATGCCGTCACGGAGCCACCGAGCAAGCCTGCGCCGGCCCGCGGCCTCCCCACCGCGCGGGCGCCCTGCAGCACCGTCGTCGCACGCGGCAAGTGCGCCCGCGTCCAGCCCCGGGGGGAGCACGATCCGCGTCGGCGGCTCGACTGCGGCCGGAAACGGCGTCTCCCGCCACCGTCTCCAGTACGGCGTGAAGCGGCGATAGTGGTCGCGATCGGCGGGCGCGAGCTCGCCGAGCGGGGCCGCTGCGACCGTGTCCTCGACCCGGAGCTCGACTCGCTCGCGCGCGCACGCGTGCCCGAGGCGCCTCCGGCGCCGTCGTGCGTATGCGCTCGCGTCGTCCCCGACCACGATCCTGTCGGCGGCGATCGCGTGAGCCACCCGCAGCGTCTCCTCGACCGGATCGCCACGCCGAAGGAGCAGGTCGCCACCGAGCTTCCGAAGCGAGTCGCGGAGGTCGGCGAGCGCATCCGCCAGGAAGGCCCGCCGGCTCGCGCCCGCTCCGCCGTCGAGGAACGCGTCGTCGAGGACGAAGAGCGGCGCGACCGCCCCGCCGTCGTCCGTCGCCGCGCGGAGCGCGGGCTGGTCGTGGACACGCAGGTCGCGCGTGAAGAGGACGACGGTCGCGGGCCTCATCGGAGGGCGCGCGCCAGCTGCGTCAGTCGCTCCGCCTCGTCCACCGGTCCGCCCGTGAGGATCTCGACGTCGTCCCCCAGGTTCGCGCCGTTGGCGCCCGCGCCGCCGAGGCAGAGACGGTGCCGGGTCGCGAGCTCTGCGAGCTCGGCGCGGTGGCTCCGGAACGCGCGAGGGGCGACGGCACTCACGACCACGAACCGGGGATCGCACGCGTGCGCAGCGTCGGCCACGCTGGCGAGCGGGGTGTCGGCTCCGAGGTAGACGATTCGCCATCCGCGCGCGCGAAGGGCGAGGCCGAAGGTGATCAGGCCGAGGTCGTGCTGCTCGCCTGGCGCACACGCGAGCACGACCCTCGGCCCGAGCCCACGGCCCCACCCGCGGGCAAGGCCGAGCAGCCGCCCGCGAAGGACGCTGGATGCGAAGTGCTCCTGCGCGACGGAGACCTCGCCCCGCTCCCAGCGGTCGCCGAGCTCGTGGAGGTAGGGGACGATCACGTCGCTGAGCAGCGCATCGAGGCTCATCCGGGCCAGGAGCGTGTCGACGACCGCGTGGGCGGCCGCCTCGTCGAACGCAGCGAGCGCCGCGGCCAGCTCGGCGCGCGCCGCGGACGGCGGCGCGGAGTCCTCGGCGGTGTCCTGCTCGATGCGGAGAGCGAGCGCCGCCGCCTCGGCCGCCGCGAACCCCGCGGCGAGGTGCTGCCGCATCGCCTCCACCCGCTCGACGTCGTGGGCGGAATAGAGGCGCAGCCCACCCGGCGAGCGAGTCGGCTGGAGGAGGCTGTAGCGCCGCTCCCACGCGCGCAAGAGCTCCGGGCTGACGCCCGAGCGGCGGCTCAGCTCACCGATCCGGAACAGGCCCACCTCGCTCATGGCCTGACTATACAAAACTTAGACAGTGATTTGACAAAGGCTTGAGAATGGTGCTACCTTCCTAGACAGAATATCTACAGGAGGTGCACAAATGCGTAAGCTCGATCTCATCGCCGCGACGCTCGTGCTCGTCGGCGGACTCAACTGGGGCCTCGTCGGCATCGCGAGGTTCGACCTTGTCGCGTGGATCTGCGGTGGCCTGGAGTTCGGCGAGACGAACGCGATCAGCAGGATCGTCTACTCGCTCGTCGGCCTCGCTGCGGTCTACGGCATCGCGTCGCTCCTCGCCGCCGCGCGCCGGCCCACGACGCACCACCGCCCGCTGACGGCGGACAGCCATTGATGCGCTCATCCGACCGAAAGGAACCGAGAATGAAGAAGCTGGTTTCGCTCCTCGTCGTCGTGGCCGCCCTGGTCGCCTCGACCGCGGCGACGGCCCCGGCACAGCCGAGTCAGAGCCGCGACATCGTCAAGACGGCGGTCGCGGCCGGCCAGTTCAAGACGCTCGCACGGCTGTTGACCCGGGCGGGTCTCGTCGGCGCGCTGGAGAAGCCCGGCCCGTACACCGTCTTCGCCCCGACCGACGCGGCATTCGCCAAGGTGCCGAAGAAGACGCTCGACAGCCTGCTCGCCGACAAGGCGAAGCTGAAAGCCGTCCTCCTCTACCACGTCGTCCCCGGCAAGGTCACGGCGGCCGCCGTCACGAAGCTCACCTCCGCGAAGACGCTGAACGGCAAGTCCGTGCGGATCCGTGTCTCCGGCATGAACGTCTTCGTCGACAGGGCGAAGGTGACGAAGCCCGACGTGAACGCCACGAACGGTGTGATCCACGTCGTGAACCGCGTGCTGATCCCCCCGGCCGGCTGAGCCGACACCCGGCCCGCCCGACGCCCGCCGTCACCACGAGGCGGGCGTCGGCGTGAGGCCTCAGTACTCGGCCTCGGTCGACGTTACGGTGTCGGGCGCCCAGTCCTCCGCGCCCGAGATGGCGCCCGCGATCATCGGGTAGACGAGCACCGAGACCATCGCGGCGCCGATCAGCGATGCGCCGACGTCGGTGTCGATCGCCCCGCGGTCCGTGCCGATTCCCACGATCGCGACGACGAGCGGGAGCTGGGTGGCGCCGAAGAACGCGACGCTGGCCGTGCCACGGGGCCCGAGCTCTCTGAGCCAGAGCAGCGCCGGCGTGCCGCGGACGACCAGCAGCAGGACGAGGAAGAGCGCCGCGAGAGCGATGCCGCTCGCGGTCAGCAGGCTGTCTAGGTCGAACGTGAGCCCTGTGGCGACGAAGTAGATCGGGATCAGGAGGCCAAAGCCGATCCCCTCGAGGCGCATGCGGACGACCCCTCCTTCCGGGTTGTCGAGCACGAGACCGACGATCAGGCCGGCCGCGAAGGCGCCGAGGACGAAGTCGAAGCCCACGTCGTGCGCGAGCAGCACGAGCGCTGCGATCAGCGCGATGGACAGACGGACGGCCGCCTGCCCGGTCGAGTGGAGCGTCTCCCGGATGACTGCGACGAGACGCGGCGGGCGGGCGCGCATCGCGAGGAACGCCGTGCCGATCGTAACCGCGCCGAACACGAACAGCAGGGCGATCTCCGCGGCCGCGCCGTAGATGCCCGTGAGGAACACCGACATGACCGTGATCGGCCAGAACTCCCCGGCGACGCCGGTGCCGAGCACGGCCGTGCCGAGCGGTGTGGGCAGGATCCCCGAGTCGCTCAGGATCGGCACCAGGGTGCCGAGCGCGGTCGTGCTGATCGCGATGCCGAGGAGCCAGCCCTCGGCCCCGAGCCCAGCGAGCTGCAGCAGGTAGCCGATCCCGATCCCGAGGGCGAGCGAGATCGCCCAGCCGAGCGAGCCCCGTGCGATCGCGTCGCGAGGGACATGCTTCTCGACGACCTCGAGGCCCGCGAAGAAGAACAGCAGCGCGAGCCCGAAATTCGCGAGGAACTGGATGTAAGCCCCTTCTGTGGCCCAGCCGAGCACCTGCGGCCCGATCAGGATCCCCAGCACGATCTCGACCACGACCGTCGGGAGCACGAGATGCGGCCCGATGCGCGCCAGAAACGCCGCCGCCGCGGACGCCACGAGCACGAGGGTGAGCGATCGCAGCTGGGCCGACGTGACGACCGGCGCCGACGCCCCGAGAAGCTGGGCGCTCAGCGGATGCGTCACGCGATCTCGCGCCCGATCATCGACTGCGCAACCTATCGCGCTCGGCGCAGGGCGTCGTGGATCCGTAGGGTGGCCGCGTGCTGGAGGTGACCCCTTGCGCCGACACGCGGGACGAGCAGGTCTCGCTCGACGTCTACAACGCCGTGTGGCCGCACGCGGCCTTCACGCTCGCCGAGGTGCACTCGTTCAAGCAGAGCGTGCGGGCACACCACGACGTCGTCGCCCGGCTCGACGGCGCGCCGGTCGGCTCCGCGTTGACTGTCGTGGTCCCGCACCGGTCGGACCGGGTGCTCACCGTCGTCACGGTCCTCGCCTCGCATCGCCGCCGCGGAGTCGGCAGCGCGCTGTTCGCATCGCTCTCCGCCTGGACGGGAGAGCGCGGGATCGCCGACATCGAGGTGCCGGTGCTCGACAACGATCCCGAGAGCCTCGCCTACGCGACCCGGCGCGGGTTCGTCGAGGAGCGCCGCGAGCTCGGCGTCGTCCTCGACGTAGCGGGGATGGAACAGCCCGCACTCGAGCCGCCGGAGGGGATCGAGATCGTCGCCTGGGCGGAGCGCCCCGAGCTCGCGCGAGGGATCTACGAGGTCTCGCTCGAGGCGTACCCGGACATCCCCGGCTTCGAGGACGACGAGCTCGAGTCGTTCGAGGACTGGCTCGCGCACGACATGCAGGGCTCGGGCGACCTGCCCGAGGCGACGTTCGTCGCCCTCGCGGACGACGAGGTCGTCGGCTACGCAAAGTTCGCCCTCACCGCCGCCCAGCCGACGGTCGCGTTCCACGACATCTCGGGCGTGAAGCGCGCCTGGCGGGGTCGGGGCGTCGCACGCGCGCTCAAGACCGCGCAGATCCGCTGGGCGATCGCGAACGGCTTCACCGAGCTCCGCACGCGGAACGAGGAGCGCAACGAGCCGATCCGGAGGCTCAATGCGAGCCTCGGCTACCGGCCGGGGATCGGGCGTGTGTATCTCGTCGGCCCGCTCGCCCGCTGACCTCGCCACGGCATTACATAGGAACGACTGCAACAAATGCTCTGTAGACTGTGCCGCTGTGCACACGTCTACCTATGCAACGCCTGTGAGAGATCGCCCGTGACGACCTTCCGACGGGTCGACGTGCTCCGGCGGGGGCTCGGCGGCGGCACCGCCCTCGTGGTGTCGGGCACCGCGCTCGGCGCGCTCGCCGCACCCGCCGCCGCTGCCGTACCCGATGTCGACCTCTCCTACCTCCGACTGCTCACGGCTGCCGAGCTGCTCAAGGCCGATTTCCAAGCGCAGGCGCTCGCGAGCGGGAAACTCGACGCGCAGGCCACGAAGGTGGTCCGCCGGATGCGGGCGGCCGACAGTGGGCACCACGCCGGGCTCGCGGCGCTCCTGAACGGCGGGGGCCAGTCCGCCGTCACGGCCGACGAAATCGACTTCGCGTACCCGCGCGGGAGCTTCGACTCGCAGGACGCGATCGTCAAGCTCGGCTGGAAGCTCGGCACGCTGACCCTCGGCGCCTACCTCGGCGCGAGCCGGAACGTCCAGACCCCGGCCGCGCGGCTCGCGCTCGCCCAGATCGCCGCGAACGAGGCGCAGCAGCTCAGCGCGCTCGCGCCCTTCGCGCGGCGGCCGACAATCGGGAGTGCGTTCGCCGCCGCCCTCCCGATCGACTCCGTCTCCGCCGCGCTCGACGAGTACGAGAGCTGAGCGATGTCCAAGCAGATGTACACGGCGAGCGAGGCGGCGGCCGCCCTCGGCATCAGCCTCGACACCCTGCGCCGCTGGGACAAGACCGGCCGGTTGAAGGTCGAGCGGGACCGCAGCAACCGGCGAGTCGTGACCAAGGCTGAGATCGATCGCGTGCGGGGAGACGGCGAGGGTGCGCACATCAGCGCCCGCAACCGGTTCCACGGGGTCGTCACCGACGTCCAGGTCGAGGGCTTGATGGCGCAGGTCGAGATCGTGGTCAGCGATCCGGTGCGACTCGTCGCCGTCGTGACCCGCGACGCGGTCGAGGAGCTCGGCCTCGAGAACGGGATGCCCGCGACCGCGATCGTCAAGTCGACGAACGTGATCCTGCAGCACTGACGAAAGGACGCCGCCCGATGCGCTTGGACCGCCGCCACACGCTTCTCGTCCCGGGCGTTCTCGCGCTCTGCGTCGTGCTCGCGGCAGTCGCCGGACGCGCGCAGGCACGGTCGCAGGCCCAGATCACGGTCTACGCGGCGGCTTCCCTGACGGACGTCTTCCCGAAGATCGACGGCGCGCCCAAGTACGCGTTCGGCGGGTCGAACACGCTCGCGGCGCAGATCCAGCATGGCGCGCCGGCGGACGTGTTCGCCTCGGCGAACATGACCCTCCCGAACCAGCTCCACGCCAAGGGCCTCTGCTCGAAGCCCGTCGTCCTCACACGGAACACCCTGGTGATCGTCGTGCCGAAGGCGAACCCGAGGGGGGTCAAGAGCGTCTACGACCTGGCGAAGCCCGGGATCAAGCTCGACGTCGCGGGACCGGGCGTGCCGGTCGGCAGCTACACGCTCCAGATCCTGAAGAACATGAACCTCTCCGCCTCGGTGACCAAGAACGTCGTCAGCCAGGAGACGGACGTCCGCGAGGTGCTCGCGAAGGTCGCGCTGGGCGAGGCCGACGCCGGCTTCGTCTACTCGACCGACGCGAAGACGGTGCCGGGCCGGGTGACGGTGATCAAGGTGCCGGCCTGGGCGCAGCCGAAGGTGCAGTACGGCGTGTGCGTCGTCACCGCGAGCGGCAACAAGGCGGATGGCCAGGCGTTCATCGCGAAGGTCGTGGGCAAGCCCGGGCAGGCGAAGCTGATCGCGGCCGGGTTCCTGCCGCGTGTGAAGCCGAGGCCCAAGGCGGCGAAGACCTAGACGGTGCCGAGGAGGAGCGTCCGCCGGACCCTGCTCGGCGTCGCGTACGTCGGGACGGCCGTCGTCGCGATGGTCTTCCTGTTCCTCCCGATCGTCGCGATCTTCGCCCACACCTCGCCGGCGGAGCTGGTGGAACAGCTCGGGAACCCGGTCGTCCACGACGCGTTCGTGGTCAGCCTCAAGACGAGCCTCGTCGCGCAGGTGCTGATCCTCGTCTTCGGGACGCCGACGGCGTTCTTGCTCGCGAGCCGCCGGTTTCCCGGACACGCATTCGCGGTCACGCTCGTCGAGCTGCCGCTCGTGCTGCCGCCGGCGGTCGCGGGCATCGGGCTGCTCGCCGCATTCGGCCGCCTCGGCCTGCTCGGGTCGAGCCTCGACGCGTTCGGGATCAGCCTCCCGTTCACGCAGGGCGCGGTCACCGTGGCGGTCGCCTACGTCGCGAGCCCGCTCTACATCCGCCAGGCGATCGCCGCCTTCGAGGCGACCGACCCCGATCTCGCGGCCGCGTCGCGCACCCTCGGCGCGAGCCCGCTCCGCACGTTCTTTCGCGTGATCCTGCCGCTCGCGCGCGGCGGGCTGATCGCCGGCCTCGCCCTCTCCTTCGCCCGCGGGCTCGGCGAGTTCGGCGCGACGATCATGTTCGCCGGGAGCCTCCAGGGCGTCACCCAGACGGTGCCGCTCGCGATCTACGCGCAGTTCGACCAGGACTTCGATGCGACGCTCGCGATGAGCGCGGTCCTCGTGCTCTTCAGCGTCGCCCTCCTCACCGCCCTGCATGCTGGTCTCACATGGCAACGCTCCGAGTCGACCAGATCACCGTCCCTCTTCGGGCTTTCCGGCTCCACCTGAGCCTCGAGGTCGGCTCGACCCTCGCGCTCGTCGGACCGTCGGGCGCGGGCAAGACCACCGTCCTCAGGGCCGTCGCCGGGCTCGTCAGGCCGGAGAGAGGCCTGATCGCGGTCGACGACGAGGTCTTCTTCGATGCCGACCGGGGCCTCGAGCTTCCGCCGGAGGGGCGTCGGGTCGGGCTCGTGTTCCAGGAGTACGCCCTCTTCCCGCACATGACGGTCCGTCAGAACGTCGAGTACGCACGCAGGCACGCGGCGGACGAGTACCTCGAGCGGTTCCGCATCACGCACCTCGAGGGCGCGCGGCCGCAGGAGCTCTCCGGCGGGGAGCGCCAACGCGTTGCGCTCGCCCGCGCGCTCGCGCGCGACCCGCAGGTGCTGCTCCTGGACGAGCCCCTCTCCGCCCTCGAC
>DASSVY010000276.1:0-2402 GCA_035705535.1 Gaiella sp.
CCGGGACGCGCCACGACCTCGTGCTCGCCGACCCGCCGTACGAGCGGTGGGAGTCGGTCGCGGCCGAGCTGGCCGCCCTGCTCCCGGCGGTCGTCGCCCCGTCCGGGCTGGCCGTCGTCGAGACGAGCGCGCGCGTCGAGCCGCAGCTTCCTCTCGACCTGGTCACGAGCCGGCGGTACGGTTCCGCCCGTCTCACCCTCTTCGCGCCATGACCGACCGCCAGCCGATCGTCGCGATCAACCCCGGCACGTTCGACCCCGTCACCCTGGGGCACGTCGACGTGATCCGCCGCGCTGCGGCGATCTTCGACTCGGTCGTGGTCGGCGTCGTCCGCGACCCGACCCACAAGCAGACGATGTTCACCGTCGAGGAGCGCGTCGCCTTCCTGGAGGACGCGCTGTCGGAGCTGGACAACGTCGTCGTCGACGTCTTCAGCGAGCTCGTCGTCGACTTCGCGCGGAAGCACGGCGCACGCACGATGGTGAAGGGCCTCCGCGTGATCGCGGACTTCGAGTGGGAGTTCCAGATGAACCGACTCAACCAACTGCTCGCACCCGAGGTCGAGACGATGTACGTCATGTCGAGCCCGCAGTACGCGTTCGTCTCCTCGAGCGGCGTGAAGGAGATCGCGACCTTCGGCGGGAACGTCGCCGAGCTCGTCACGCCTGCGGTCGCAGAGCGCTTCCGCGAGCTGTACCCGAACGGACGCCCGGGAGCGCCGCTGAGTCCACAGGATTAGCGGGCCGCCGCGCCGCCGTCGATCCGATAACGCGAGTACCATCCCAGCCATGGACGTCCTCGTACTCATCGACAAGCTCGACGACCTCGTGCACAACGCGAAGGCGGTTCCCCTCACCGATCAGGTGCGCATCGACCGCGAGGAGATCTACGACATCCTCGACCAGATGCGCGCGACGATCCCCGAGGAGATCAAGCAGGCACGGTGGATCGTGAAGGAACGGCAGGAGATGCTCGCCGAGGCGAAGCGTGAGTGCGACCGCCTGATCGGCGAGGCGCGCGAGCAGGCGGTGCGCGAGGCCTCGCAGACAGAGATCGTGAAGCTCGCCGAGAGACAGTCCCAGGAGATCGTCGAGGAAGCGCGCAGGGGCGCCCGCGAGACGCGGCTCGAGATGGAGGACTGGGCCGACGGCATCCTCTCGACGCTCGAGGTCAACCTCGACAAGTTCCTCGGCGCCGTCCGGCGCGGCCGCGAGCGGCTCCACGAGCGCTCGCAGGAGACCGTGGTCGCGGGCATCGGCCCGGTCGACCGCGACGGCAGCGTCGCGGACGTCGAGAGCTACCAGTAGACGAGACACGGTGTGGGCGCCGGCCTCGGCGCCCACACCGTGTCGCTGTCGCTCACTCGGGCCTGCGCCCGGCTCGCCTCAGCCGAGCGGCACCTGCACGAGCCGGTAGCCGGCGACACCGGCCAGCTCGGGGTCGCCCTGCCGCGACGCCTTGACGAAGAACTGCACCGAGTACGCGGGCCGGAGCGCGGGGAAGTCCCGCTCGGGCGTCACGGTCAGCTGCAGCCATCCGTCCTGACCGGTCTTCTGGTCCTGCGCGTTCCGGGTCACGAGCGGCGTCGAGCGGAGGAAGACCTGCGCGTCGCGGACGACGAAGCCGCGCGTGTCCTTCACCTTGACCCGGACCGTGATCGGCTCGGTGCGCGAGCGGATCGGGCTCGGCGAGAACGTCACCTGGTCGATCACGAGCCGCTCGTTCGACGGAACGCTCGCGACCGGGATCGACTTCTCCCCGTTCGGGAGGGTGATCACGCCCGACGGCCCCTGCGGGCCCTGCACGACCGCGGTCTGAGCGGTCAGCCGACTGCCCTCACCCTGGCTGTTCCGGGCGATGACGCGGGCGCGGATCGTCTTGCCCACGTCGCCTTCGCGGAGGCCGTAGGAGTCGTCGGCGAAACCGGACTGGATCACGCAGTTGTTGCCCGCGCCGTCGCAGCGGAGCCAGCGGAACGTGTACGTGATCGGCTGGCGCCCGTTCCATGTGCCCGGCGCGACGTGGAGCGTCTGGCCCTGAGCGGGTGTTCCGCTGAGCGTCGGTGCGGCGACGTTCACCGGCCGGCCGGCGTCCGGCTGCCGCACCCGCGCCGTCGCGTTCGAGGCGACGGTCTGCTGGCCGTCTGCGTTCGCCGCGGTCACCCGCACGCGGAGCCGACGGTCGACGTCGGCCGTGGCGACGACGTACTTCGACGTCGTCGCGCCGCCGATCGAGGCGCAGTCGGAGCCGTCGGGACGTCCGCCACTCGGCGGGCAGCGGACCCACTGGAAGGCGAAGCCGGTCGGGTTGCCCGTCCACGAGCCGGTGGTCGCGGAGAGCGTCGAGCCGACCGTTGCCGCGCCGGTGAGCCGGGGCTCGGCCGTGTTCGCGGGCTTGTCCTG
>DASSVY010000277.1:0-2801 GCA_035705535.1 Gaiella sp.
TTCCATCTCACTGGGCAGGCCTGGCAGGACGAAGACGTTCTCGAGCGCGAAGCCCGGCGCACCACCCAGCGGGTTCGCCAGCGGCCGGCTGCCACGGGGGAGCTGGGCCCAGCGCGCCGCGTACTCAGGGTTGCGCGTAAACCGCGCGCGCAGGTCGGCGGCGACCTCCGGCACCTCCTCCTGCGGCACGCCGAAGGCGGCGGCGATCGCCTCGCGCGTCAGGTCGTCGGGCGTGCCGCCGAGGCCGCCCGTCACGAGGAGGAAGTCGACGCGCGCAGCCTCGGCCTGGACGAACTCGGCAATCGCGTCGATCTCGTCGGGCAGCGCTGCGGTGAGGCGCACCTCGACGCCGAGCGGCGCGAGCCGGCGGGCGATCCAGGAGGCGTTCGTGTTCGGCACGTCGCCCGAGACGAGCTCGTTCCCGATCGTGAGGATCGAGGCGGTCGGCGTCACAGCTCGATGGTACGGCCGGGCGCGAAGGCCTCCAGGAAGCGGCGGTCGTGGGTGACGAGGATCACGGTGCCGTCGTAGCCGGCGAGGCCGCGCTCGAGCTCCTCGATCGCCTCGACGTCGAGGTGGTTCGTCGGTTCGTCGAGGACGAGGCAGTTGACTCCGCGGGCGGTGAGGAGCGCGAGGCCGGCGCGCGTGCGCTCGCCCGGCGAGAGCGACACGGCCGGGCGCAGGACGTCTTCCGCGCCGAGGCCGAATTTCGCGAGCAGCGTGCGAGCAGTCCCCTCCTCGAAGTCTCGGAACACCTCGAGCAGCGTCTGCGGGCCGGTGAGCGCGGCACGATCCTGCTCGAGCTCGCCGAGGACGACGCCTGGTCCGAGCCAGCGGCCGCCGGCGGCGAGCGGCTGCCGGCCCAGCAGCGCGTCGAGCAGGGTCGTCTTGCCGCTTCCGTTCCGCCCGGCGATCGCGACGCGGTCGCCCCAGCCGACGGCGAGGTCGAGTGGCCCGAGCCGGAAGGAACCGCGCTCGACGACCGCGTCCTCGAGCCGCACCACCGTCTCGCCGCTGCGCGCCGCGGGCGCGAGCGAGAGCTGGAGCTCCCACGGCTCGTACGGTTTCTCGACGGTCTCGACCTGCGCGAGCTTCGCGCCGTACGTCCGCTTCACGTCCTTGGACTTCTTCTTCTTGCGGCCCTGGCCATAGCCGCGCCGCTCCCACTCCGCCATGCGCCGCTGCTGCTCCTCGATGCGCCGGCGCTCTGCGACCGACGCCTCCCACCGGCGGTAGTGGCGGTCGCGGCGCCGCTCGCGCTCGGCTTCGTAGTCGCTCCAGCCGCCGCTGTACTCCGTCGTCCCTCGCGTCCACTCGTCGAGCTCGACGATGCGCGTGACGACGCGGTCGAGGAAGGCGCGGTCGTGTGAGACGACGACGAGCGAGCCGGGATGCGAGGCGAGCGAACGCTCGAGCCAGGCGAGGCCGGTGAAGTCGAGGTCGTTCGTCGGCTCGTCGAGCAGCAGCACCTCGAACCCAGCCTGGAGGACGGCGACGAGCGCCGCCCGCGTCTCCTCGCCGCCCGATTTGCCCGCGCCGTCCCGCTCCTGCGCGAGGTAGCCGATCGCAAGCGCCGGCGGCGTGCGCCGGATGCGTCCCGCGTCGGGCTCCTCGAGCCCCGCGAGCAGACGGAGGAGCGTCGACTTTCCGGCACCGTTCGGCCCGACGAGCCCGATCCGCGCGCGCGGCGGCACGACGAGGCTGACGTCCGCGAGGACGACCTCGGCTCCGTACGACTTCGTGACTCCGGCCGCGACGAGCGAGCCGGCAAGGCGAGACATGCGCAACGACCTCCAACACTGAGCGCTAGTAACAGACTGTTACTAGCGAGGACATGGGCCGGATGAGACAGGTCAGTCGCGCATAAGGAGGCGCAGAGCGCCGTCGGCCACTCTAGCGAGATCGCAAGTAACAGTCTGTTACAAGGAAAGCCAGGGCCGGATGAGTCAGGTCTGGCGGGTGCGCACCGGGAGGACGAAGACGCCGTTCTCGTCGTCCACGACGCGGACGTTCGCTCCGTAGTGGGCGGAGACGTTCGGCGCCGAGAGGACCTCTGCCGCTCTTCCCTCGGCGACGACCGAGCCCTCGTTGAGGAGCACGAGATGGTCGGCGTACTGGCCGGCGAGCGTGAGGTCGTGCATCGTCGTCACCACCGTCAGCCCGTCGCGCCGGAGCGCGTCGACGAGCTCGAGCACGAGTTGCTGCCGACCGAGATCGAGCGCAGTCGTCGGCTCGTCGAGCAGGAGCACAGGAGCCTCCTGCGCAAGGGCGCGCGCGAGCACCGCGCGCTGCAGCTCCCCGCCGCTGAGCGACCCGAGCTGCCGCTCGGCGAAGCGCTCGAGCTCGAGGCGGCGCAACGCCTGCACGGCCGCCTCGCGGTCGCGGCGGCCCTCGCCGCCGAGATACGGGATGTGCGGCGTTCGGCCGAGGAGGACGTACTCCGCGACCGTCAGCGCCGGGGGCGTCTCGGGCTTCTGCGGCACGAAGGCCATCAGCCGCGCGACGGCGCGCCGGCCGAGTCGGCGCGCGTCGCCTCCGTCGATCAGCACCTCACCCTCGTAGGCGGCGAGGCCCGCGAGCGCCCGCAGCGCCGAGGTCTTGCCCGCGCCGTTCGGCCCGATCAGCGCGGTCCAGCCTCCCGCCTCCGCGCGCAGCGAGAGCCCGCGCACAGCCGCAACGGGCCCGAACCGCACCCAGAGGTCGCGGGTCTCGATCATCGGGCTGTCCTCGAGGTGCGGAGGACGATGGCGAAGAACGGGGCGCCGAGGAATGCCGTGACGACGCCGATGGGGAGCTCGGCC
>DASSVY010000278.1:0-2856 GCA_035705535.1 Gaiella sp.
CCGGCTCGGCGACCCGCCCGTGCTGGGCATCGTCCGTGACGGCCGGCTGCTGCTCGACGCGCGGACCCTGGCCGAGCCCGAGGTCGACGAGGCCGCCCGCGTGGTGCTTCGGGCCCGTCGGCCGTAGCGCGTGGCGTGGCACTGACCGTCGGCACCGCGGGTCACGTCGACCACGGGAAGACCACGCTCGTCCGCGCGCTGACCGGGAAGGACACCGACCGGCTGCCGGAGGAGCGCGCGAGGGGCATCTCGATCGACCTCGGCTACGCGCCCCTCCAGCTCCCGGACGGGACGATTCTCTCCCTCGTCGACGTCCCCGGCCACGAGCGGTTCGTGCGGACGATGGTCGCGGGCGCGACCGGGATCGACCTCTTCCTGCTGGTCGTCGACGCGGCCGAGGGCGCGCGCGCCCAGACGCACGAGCATCTGGCGATCCTGCGGCTGCTCGGCGTCGTGCGTGGGGTCGCGGCCGTCACGAAGGCGGACGTCGTCGACGAGGAGACGCTGGAGCTCGCGGTGGAGGAGGTCCGTGAGCTCGTTCCCGGTGCGCCGGTCGTCGCGGTCAGCGGCGTGACCGGGGCGGGGCTCGACGAGCTTCGCGCGGAGCTTGCAGCAATCGCCGCGGATGTCGAGCAGCGTCGGGCGGACTTTCCGACGCGGCTCTTCGTCGACCGCGTCTTCACCCTGCGCGGCATCGGGACGGTCGTCACCGGGACGCTGTGGTCTGGGTCTGTCGGCGCGGGAGACCAGCTCCGGCTCGAGCCGGCCGATCGTGACGTGCGCGTGCGCTCGGTCCAGGTGCACGACGTCGCGGTCGACCGGGCCGCGGCCGGCCAGCGCGTCGCCGCGAGCCTGCCCGGCGTCGAGCGCGGCGACGTTCGCCGGGGGGACGCGCTCGTCGCACCGGGCGCGTTTCCGCGTTCGTACCGCCTCGAGGTGTTGCTCGAGGAGCTCGAGCCGATCGTCGACGGGACGAGGCTCACGGTGCACCACGGGACGAGCAGGATCCCGGGTCGGGTCGTCCGGGTCGGCGAGGCCCATGCCCAGCTCCGGCTTGCGGCGCCCGTGGTGGCGGCGCGCGGCGATCGCGTCGTGCTGCGGGCCGAGACGACGCTCGGTGGCGGGGTCGTGCTCGACCCCGCCCCGCCGCGTGGACGCGACGTCGACCGGGATCGGCTGCTCGGCGAAGGCGATCCGCGCTCGATCGTGCGCGCCCTCGTGTACGAGCCGGTGCAGGTGGACGCGCTCGCCGCCCGTGCGCTTCTCGCCGGCGACGACCTGGACGAGGGCCTCGATGCCGTCCGCGTGACGGACGGCTGGGCGTTCGACGAGGACTGGCTCGAGGAGACGAGCGCCGCCGTCGAGGAGCGCCTCCGGGTTCGAGCGGTCGAGGCGCCGCTCGAGCCGGGTCTCGCGCTCGCGGAGCTCCTACCGACGGAGCCGTGGGCGCCGGTCGTCCTCGGCCTCCTGCCCGTGGAGCGGCGAGGCGGCATGGCGTACCTTCCGGGGGCGTCGGCGTCGCTCGGCGCACGCGCGGAGGCTGCCGCGACGCTCGAGCAGCGCCTTGCCGCTGCGGGTCTCGCCGCCAGCAAGGCAGAGGATCCCGAGCTGGCCCGCTACCTCGAGTCGGAGGGTCGGGTCGTCCGCCTCGGCGACGGGTACGTCGTCTCCGCGGGCGCCTATGGGGTCGCCCAGGAGCTCGTGCGGACCGAGTGCGCCGCCGCCGGCGAGATCACGCTCGCGCGGTTCCGCGACCTCGGCGGCGTCGGGCGACGCGACGCTCAGCTGCTGCTCGAGCGCATGGACGTCGACGGCCTCACGCGGCGGATCGGCGACCGGCGCGTCCTGCGCAGGGCTTCCCGCACACTGTGAGAGAGTCACCGGGACGTCTGGAGCGGGAGGAGCGCATGGCCGGCAAAGCGGATTTCACCGAGCAGGAATGGGACCAGCTCCGCAAGGGCGCGACCGGGGCGGGACTCCTCGTCTCGGTGAGCGACCGGGGTTTCCTCGACTCGCTCAAGGAGGCGTCCTCGTTCGCGCATTACCTCGTCGACTCGCGCGAGGCCGACAGCCAGCTCGTGCGGGAGCTCGCGTCGGAGCACGGCACGGGCTTCGGGGCGATCGCGACGCCGAGCGAGGTCCAGGAGGCCGACGAGGCCATGCGCGCTGCCGCTGCGATCCTCCGAGCGAAGGCGCCCGACGAGCTCGACAGCTATCGCGCCTTCGTCCTCCAGCTCGCGGAGACCGTGAGCAAGGCTGCGAAAGGCGGCGACGACGCGGAGGCGGCCGCGATCGAGCGCATCGAGGCCGCGCTCGCCTGAGCAGGCTCGCCCGCCGTGTTACGGGCGCGTTGCGCGTGCGATCCGAGGGGCGCCGCCCAGCCGTACTCCTTCGTGAAAGCACCACGAAGGAGGGATCTCGTGTCAACTGTGAACCTCGGTCGCTGGGTGGCGATCGGCGCCGTCGTCGCGGCCGTCGCGCTCGGCATCGTGCTGCTCGTCGTCTACGGAGGCGGCGGCTCCGGCGGCGGGTACTAGGCTCGCCGCGCCGGTCGGCATGGGGGTGAGAACCCGCATGTAGCCTGCCCGGCGGAGCGGCACGGGCCCGGTGGCCCAGCAGGTCTTCAAAACCTGTGCGGTCGTGTAGCCCACGGCTCGGTCGGTTCGACTCCGGCGCCGCTCCGTCACAGGGCTTGCGAGCACCCATCCGCGAGCGGGCGCCGACTGCCCGATGACTCGCTGTCGTCCTGTTCCGCTCGCACCGCTCGCGAGCCCCAGGGCGTGCTTGTATCATTCCGAGTCGACAAGGAGCACGGATGGAAACCCTGGACGAGGCCCTGCGAGCGCGCATCGACGA
>DASSVY010000279.1:0-8995 GCA_035705535.1 Gaiella sp.
GGTTGCGGCGTTGGACACGACGACGCTGCCGTTTCTCGTCGTACCGGCCCTCGCGGCCGCGCTGTTCGCCCGGCTGACCTCGTTCACGCTCGCGTGCGCCTGCGGCCTCGGCATCGGGATGGCGGAGTCGCTGATCGAGTACGCCTCGACGAAGTCGTGGTTCCCCACCAGCGAGAGCGTGGCGTGGCCGGGAGTCAAGGAGCTGCTGGTCTTCGTGCTGATCGTGGCGGCGATGTTCCTCCGCGGGGCGTCGCTGCCGACGCGGGGCGAGCTCGTCGAGCAGCGCCTCCCGGACGTGCCCCGACCGAAGCACGCCTACGCGCTCGCGATCCCGTCGACCGTGCTGTGCGCGATCGCGCTCGTCGTGCTGCCGTTCGACTTCCGCCAGGCGCTGACGAACTCGCTGATCGGCATCGTGATGGCGCTCTCGCTCGTCGTCATCACCGGGTTCGTCGGGCAGATCTCGGTCGTCCAGCTCGCCCTGGCCGGGGTTGCGGGCTTCACGGTGTCGCACCTCGCGGTCGATGCGGGGATCGGCTTTCCGCTGGCGCCGCTCGCGGGGATCGCGGCGGCCGTGCTGCTCGGCCTCGTGACCGCGGTCTCGGCCCTGCGCGTGCGCGGCGTGGCGCTCGCGGTCGTGACGATCGCGGCCGCGGTCGCGGTCTTCAACTTCGGCTTCGTCAACCCGACATGGGGTGGAGGGGCGACCGGCTCGCCGGTCCCGGATCCCAAGCTCTTCGGCATCAACCTCGGGCCGAACGCGTCGTTCGAGGGGCTCGACGGCAACCTCCCCAGCCCCGTGTTCGGCTGGGTGGCGCTGGCCGCCACCGTGCTCCTCTCGCTCCTCGTCGTCTCGGTGCGACGCGGCATCCTGGGTCAGCGCATGCTGGCTGTACGCTCGAACGAGCGCGCTGCCGCGGGGGCGGCGATCGACGTCCGCAACGTCAAGCTGATCGCCTTCGGCATCAGCGCGCTGATCGCCGGGGTGGCGGGGACGCTGTACGCATACAACTTCGGCTCCGTGAGCGCCGATCGCTTCAGCGTGCCACTCGCGCTCAGCCTGATCGCGTTCGCCTACGCGGGAGGGATCACGCTCGTCTCCGGCGCCGTCTTCGCGGGGCTGATCGCCGCGCAGGGGCTCCTGCCGTACGCGCTCGACAAGTGGTTCGGCCTCTCCGGCAACTGGTTCCTGCTCTTCGGCGGCGTCGTGCTCATCTTCACGCTGATCCAGAACCCCGAGGGCGTCGCAGGCTCCTTCTACCGAACGGCCCAGTTGCGTGCGAAGCGAAAGGCCGAGCCGGCCGCATCGGCGCCTGCGAGCGGCTCGTGAGTGCCGTCCTCTCGACGACCGGCCTGTCCGTGCGCTTCGGAGGCGTGCGTGCGGTCGACGAGGTCGACGTCGCCGTGACCGAGGGTCAGCTGGTCGGGCTGATCGGGCCGAACGGCGCCGGCAAGACGACCTTCGTCGACGCGATCACCGGCTTCGTCCGGTACACGGGCCGGGCCGAGCTCGACGGACACGATCTCGCCGGGATGCCGCCGCATACCCGCGCCCGCCGCGGCTTGGCCCGCACGTGGCAGAGCACGGAGCTGTTCGACGACCTCACCGTGCGCGAGAACCTCATGGTCGCCGCCGAGCGACCGTCGTGGCTGGCGCTCGCGGCGGAGCTCGTCGGCCGTCCCGCGGGCGACGACGTCGCGACCAACGAGGCCCTCGAGCTGCTCGCGATCGAGCCGCTCGCGGACGCGATGCCGAGCGAGCTGACGCAGGGCCAGCGAAAGCTCGTCGGCGTGGCGCGTGCGATCGCCATGCGGCCTCGCCTCCTCTGCCTCGACGAGCCCGCAGCCGGGCTCGACACGCACGAGAGCGAAGAGCTCGGCCGGCGCCTGCGGCAGATCGCGGACGCGGGCACGGCGACGCTCTTGATCGACCACGACATGGGGCTGGTGCTGACCATCTGCGACCGGATCGTCGTGCTCGAGTTCGGGAAGGTGATCGCGGCCGGAACCCCGGACGAGGTGCGCCGCGACCCACTCGTCGTCAAGGCGTACCTCGGGGGCGCCGCGTCGGCGGAGACGACCGCCGCGGTCGAGGAGCGAAACACCGGAGAGGTGTCCGCGTGAGCTCCCCGGTGCTCCAGCTCGAAGGGCTGACCGCCGGCTACGACGGCGCAGCGGTGATCCGCGGCCTCGACCTCCGGGTCGCCCCGGGCGAGATCGTCGCGCTGCTCGGCGCCAACGGGGCGGGGAAGACCACGACGCTGCGCGTCGTCTCGGGCCTCGTCCACCCGCTGGAGGGCGTCGTCCGCTTCGCGGGACGCGACCTCCGCAAGGTGTCCGCCAGCGGCCGGGCGCGGCTCGGGATCGCGCACGTCCCGGACTCGCGCGGCCTGTTCTTCGGGCTGACGGTGGCTGAGCACCTGCGCCTGGGCTACCGCCGCGAGCGGCTCGATCCCGCCGTCGCCTATCGGTACTTCCCGGCGCTCGACGAGCTCCGTGGCCGTCGCTGCGGACTGCTGTCCGGCGGTGAGCAGCAGATGCTCGCGGTGGGGAGGGCGCTCGCACGGCATCCGACGCTCCTGCTCCTCGACGAGCTGAGCCTCGGCCTCGCGCCGGTGATCGTCGAGAGGCTCCTCCCCGTCGTGCGCGCGTACGCGGAGGAGAGCGGCTGCGGCGTCGTGCTCGTCGAGCAGCACATCGAGCTTGCGTTGACGATCGCGGACCGCGGTTACGTCCTCTCCCACGGCGAGCTGGTGTTGGAGGGCCCTGCAGCGAAGCTGCGCGACGACAACGACCTGCTCGTCTCGAGCTACTTCGGGGAGCACACCGAGCTGTTCACCGGCGAGCAGCGCTGAAGCTTGCTCGCGAAGCGGGATTCCGCGGGAGCGGAATCCCGCCGCTTGATCCCCGCCTGCGGCGGGGCAGATCCCTCAAGGCCCCCGCTGTCGCGGTCGCAACTGCAGCCTAGCCCGGCGCTAGAGCTGCTCGAGCGCCCGGCGGACGTAGACCTGCGCGAGGTGCGCGCGGTACTCGCCGCTGCCGCTGACGTCGCTCGGTGGCTCGGTGCCCTCACCGGCGCGGGCGGCAGCCTCGGCGGCACCGGCGCCGTTCGCGAGCGCGTCCTCGACTGCGCGGGCGCGCACCGGTGTGGGCCCCATGCTCGCGAGCGCCACATGGGTCGTGCCGTCCGCGACGACCGCTGCGACGCCGACAGTCGCCCAGTCCTGCGCGCGGCGCGTGTGCTTGAGATAGACCCCGCGGTCGACCTTCGGGATGCGGATCTCGGTGAGCACCTCGCGCGCAGCGAGCGCCGTGGTGAAAGGGCCGATGAAGAACGACGACACCGGGATCGTCCGCTCGCCGTCCGGGCCGCGAGCGACGAGGGAGGCGTCCAGGGCGAGCAGCACGGTGGGGAGGTCCGAGGCGGGGTCGGCGTGGGCGACGGACCCGCCGATCGTGCCCCTGTGGCGGACCTGCGGATCGCCGACGAGGGCGGCCGCTCGCGCGACGACGGCGCAGCCGTGCCCGAGGACGGGGTCGACGGCGAGCTGCGCGTGCCGCGTCAGCGCTCCGATCGCGATCCTGTCGCCATCGTCGCGCACGTAGCGGAGATCCTCGAGCCGGCCGACGTCGACGAGCACCGACGGGCGCGCGATGCGGAGCCGGAGCGCCGGGATCAGCGAGTGCCCACCCGCGAGCAGCTTCGCGTCCGGGTCGCGTCCGAGCGCCTCGATCGCGTCGTCGAGAGACTCCGCCCGGTGGTAGGCGAACTCGGCCGGAATCATGCGCCCGCCTTCGCGGCGGCCTCGACCGCGCGGACGATGTTGTGGTACCCGGTGCAGCGGCAAAGGTTCCCCTCGAGCGCCTGCCTGATCTCCGACTCCGAGGGGCTCGGGCTCTCGCGCAGGAGCGAGACCGTCGCCATGACGAAGCCCGGCGTGCAGAAGCCGCACTGGAGGCCGTGCTGCTCGTGGAACGCCTGCTGCACCGGGTGAAGGTCGTCGCCGGCCGCGAGACCCTCGATGGTCGTCACGTCGCTGCCGTCCGCCTGGACTGCGAGCACGGTGCAGGACTTCACCGACTCGCCGTCGACGAGCACCGTGCAGGCACCGCACGACGACGTGTCGCAGCCGACGTTCGTCCCTTTCAGCCCGAGCTGGTCCCGGAGGAAGTACACGAGCAGCTGCCTCGGCTCGACGTCCGCCTCGCGGCGCTCGCCGTTGACCGTCAACGCGACGTTCGTCATCCGCGTGCCTCCCGGAGCGCCTTCCACACGTTCTCGCCGTTGCAGGGCATCGCGATGTCGCGGACGCCGTAGGGCGCCAGCGCGTCGACAACGGCGTTGACGACCGCGGGCGTCGAGCCGACCGTCCCGGACTCGCCGATGCCCTTGACGCCGATCGGGTTGTTCGGCGTCGGCGTCACCATCTCGATCCGCTCGTACGAGGGGAGCTCCGCGGCCGAGGGGAACCCGTAGCCGACGAAGGTGCCGGTCAGCGGATACCCGTCCTCCTCGTAGACGACCTCCTCGAAGAGCGCCTGACCCACCCCGAAGGCGATACCGCCGTGCACCTGTCCGTCGGCGACGAGCGGGTTGATCAGCGTGCCGGCGTCGTCGACGGCCACGAAGCGGACGAGCACGACCTTGCCCGTGTCCGTGTCGACCTCGACGACGGCGAGGTGGCAGCCGAAGGGGAACGTCGGCGGCGCCTGGAACTCGTGCGCGGCCCGGAGCTCGCCGAGCCGCCCGTCGGCCGACGCCTTCGACGCCAGCTCGGCCCACGACAGCGACGGCGTCGGCGCGTCGGCGACACGGAAGCTGCCGCTCTCGACGTCGAGGAGCACGTCGGCCGCCGCCGCCTCGAGGTAGTCGGCGGCGAGCGCGGTCGCCCGCTCGACCACGGCGTCGGCCGCCACACGGCCGGCGACGCCACCGATCTGCGTCGACTTGGAGCCGAAGGTACCGGTGCCCTTCGGCACGTCGTCGGTGTCTCCCCGGTGGACGATGACGCGCTCCACGGGGACGCCGAGCCGCTCTGCCGCGATCATCGCGAACGTCGTCTCGTGTCCCTGCCCGTGCGAATGAGAGCCCGTGCGGAGGATGGCGCCGCCGTCCTCGGTGATCTCGACCTCACCGAACTCGGCCTCGCCGACGGGGTTCGAGATCTCGACGTACGCGGCGAGCCCGATCCCGAGCTCGACGACGGAGCCTTCCGCGCGTCGGCGCCGTTGCTCCTCCCGGAGCTCCTCGTAGCCGGCCGAACGGAGGACGAGGTCGAGCGCGCCGTCGTAGTCTCCGGAGTCGTACGTCGCGCCTGTCGGCGTCGCGTAGGGGAACGCGTCCTTGGCGATGAAGTTCGCCCGCCGGACCTCGGCCGGGTCGAGCTCCGCCTCGGCCGCGAAGCGGTCGATCGCCCGCTCGATCGCCTGCGCCGCCTCCGGTCGGCCGGCCCCCCGGATCGAGGTCGTGGGCGTCGTGTTGGTCACGACCGACACGGTTCTCGTCTCGACCTTCGGGATCGCGTAGACGGCGTTCGCCATCAGCGCGGTCAGGTTGGGGAGGTACGCGCCGAGGGCGGGGTAGGCGCCGCCGTCGCCGAGCACCTCGAGCCGATAGGCGAGGAGCTTCCCGGCCCGCGTTCCGCCGAGCGTGTACGAGAGTCGCTGACCGCGACCGTGCGGGAGCCCGAGCATGTTCTCCGAGCGGGTCTCCGTCCACCTGACGGGACGTCCGAGCCTCCGCGCGAGCCACGCGACGAGGACGGCCTCGGGCTCGACCATCTTCGCGCCGAATCCTCCGCCGACATCCGGGCTCACGACGCGCACCTGCGCCGGCTCGAGGCCGAGCAGCCCGGCGACGACCATCTTCCCCGTGTGGGGCGTCTGTGAGGTGGCCCACAGCGTGAGGCGGCCGTCGTCGCCGACCACGGCGGCCGCGGAGCGAGGCTCGAGCGGGGCAGCGACCATCCGCTGGCTCACGAGCACACCCGAGACGACGATCTCGCACTCGTCGAAGAGCCGGTCGTCGAGGTCGTCCGCGCCGCCCCGATTCGCGACGTTCGAGCCGAGCGCCGGGAAGAGCAGCACGTCGTCCTTCACGGCCTCTTCGACGGAGAGCGCGGCCGGCAGTGGGTCGTAGTCCACGATCACGAGCTCCGAGGCGTCGAGCCCGGAGGCCCGGTCCTCGCTGACGACGACCGCGACGATGTCGCCGGCGAACCGGGCGACGTCGCGCGCCACGAGCGGGCGCTCCATGCCCGTTGTGATGTGCCAGTGCGGCGGCGGGCCGAACGGGTGCGCGTCGACGTCGGCCCCGGTGAAGACCTGGACGTTCGGCAGCTCCAGGGCGGCAGAGACGTCGACGCCGTTCACGCGTGCATGCGCAAGGGGTGAGCGGACGAACGTGACGGAGAGCGCTCCCTCGAGGTCCAGGTTCTCGACGTAGCGGCCCTCGCCGCGGAGAAACCGCGGATCCTCCAGGCGCACGACGCGGTTCCCCAGGATGCTCATGTCGAGCGAATGTAAACCACGGCGGATGGCGTCACAACGGGATCAGGCCGACCGGCGGAGGAGGGTGCGGACGGCCGTCGTCACGTCCGCCCGGTCGGGGAGGTAGGCGTCCTCGAGCGGCGGGCTGAACGGGACGGGCGCGAAGGGCGCGCCGACCCGCTCGATCGGCGCGTCGAGCTCGTCGAACGCGGCGCTTTGCACCTGGGCGGCGACCTCGGCGCCGAAGCCGCCGTGCTCGACGGCCTCGTGGGCGACGACGAGACGGTGCGTCCGGGAGACTGACTCGACGATCGCGTCGAGGTCGAGCGGAACGAGCGTGCGGGGGTCGACCACCTCCACCTCGATGCCCTCGCGGGCAAGCTCCTCGGCGGCGGCGAGGGCCTCCGAAACGAGCCGCGACGTGGCGACGACCGTCACGTCGCGGCCGCGGCGCGCGACCCGTGCGCGGCCGAGCAGAACCGGTTCGGAGCCGTTCGCCTCCTCCCGGCGGAAGTAGAGCGTCTTGTTCTCGACGAAGACGACCGGGTTCGGATCGGCGATCGCCGAGCGGAGGAGCCCCGCCGCATCCGCGGCCGTGCTCGGCATCACGACCTTCAGACCGGGCACGTGCGCGAGCCACGACTCGAGGCTCTGCGAGTGCTGTGCACCGCCGCGCTGACCCGCGCCGCCCTGCGTGCGGAGCACGAGCGGGACGGCGAGCTGGCCGCCCGACATGAAGTGCGCCTTCGCCGCCTGGTTGACGAGCTGGTCGAGCGCGAGCGTGACGAAGTCGACGAACATGACCTCGACGACGGGCCGCAGCCCGGATTGCGCGAGCCCGATCGCCACGCCGCAGATCGCCGCCTCGCTGATCGGCGTGTTGCGCACGCGCTCGACGCCGAACTCGTCCGCGAGCCCGGCGGTCGCGCCCCACGGACCGCCCGCCGCCACGTCTTCCCCGAGCACGACGACGCGCTCGTCGGCGCGCATCGCCTCGGCGAGTGACGTCCTGATCGCCTCCAGCATCGTCGTCTCGCTCATGCGTACACGAGCTCCGACGTCAGGGCCGGCTCGGGGTAGGGGCTCTCGCGCGCGACGCGGACCGCCTCCTCGACCTCCTCACGGGTCTCCTGCTCGACGCGCGCGGGCGTGTCGTCGTCGAGCCAGCCCTCGTCGAGCCCGCGGCGCTCGAGGCGCCGGATCGGGTCGCGTCGTTGCCACTCCTCCTGGGCGATCGCCTCGCGGTAGCGCTGTGGGTCGCCTTCGTAGTGACCGCGCAGGCGGTGCGTCAGGCACTCGAGCAGGAACGGGCCTTCGCCTCGTCGTGCCGCCTCGAGGAAGCCGGCGAACGCGCGGCGGACCGCATCGACGTCGTTCCCGTCGACGGTGGCTCGCTCGAGCCCGTAGGGGGCGACCACGTCTGCGACGCGCTCGACCGGCGAGTGGGCCGAGCGCGGCGTGAACTCGGCGAATCCGTTGTTCTCGCACACGAGGATCACGGGGAGCGCCCACAGGGCGGCGAGGTTCACCGACTCGACGAAGATCCCGCCCTGCGCCGCGCCGTCGCCGAAGAAGACGGCGGCCACGGCGTCGTGCCCAGCGAGCCTGCTCGCGAGAGCGCTGCCGAGCGCGAGCGGGACGTTGCCGCCGACGACGCCGGTCGCGCCGAGGAAGCCGTGCTCGACGTCGACCAGGTGCATCGAGCCGCCGAGGCCGCGGCAGAGGCCGCCGTCGCGACCCATCAGCTCGGCCATCAGGGCTGCGAGCGGCGCACCCTTCGCGATCGCATGCCCGTGCGCGCGATGGTTGCCGTACACGGCGTCGCGACTCGAGAGCTGGCCGCAGACCCCGACCGCGACGGCCTCCTGGCCGATGCTCAGGTGTACGAGGCCGTGCACCTCGTCGGCACGCGTCAGCTGGCCGACCCGCTCCTCGAACGCCCGGATCCGCCACATCCCGCGGAGGAGCTCGAGGCCGAGCGCGGCGTCGACTTCCGCGGGCGAGACCACGGCCGTCTCCGCCGCGTCAGGCCGCGACCGGCGACGAGCCGACCGCCTGCTGCACCGCGGCGACGATCCTCTCCTCGCTCGGCATGAGGTACTCCTCCATCGGTTGGCTGTACGGGATCGTCGCGTCGAGCGCGGTCACGAGCCCGATCGGCGCCTTGAGCGCCGAGAACCCCTCCGAGGCGACCTCGGCCGCGATCACGGCCGCAGCCGACGCGTGCCGCGTCGCCTGGTCGACGATCACGAGCCGCCCGGTCTTCTCGACCGAGCGGAGGATCGCCGGAAGGTCGAGGGGCGCCAGCGTCCGTGGATCGATCACCTCGGCCTCGACCCCGTCGGCGGCGAGTCGCTCGGCCGCGGCGAGCGCCAGCCCGACGGTCCAGCCGATCCCGACGATCGTGACGTCGCCGCCCTCCCGCCGGGTCGCCGCCTCGCCGAGCGGGACGACGTGCTCTCCCTCCGGTACGCCGCCGTGCTCGAGAGTCAGCAGATAGCTGTGG
>DASSVY010000280.1:0-4288 GCA_035705535.1 Gaiella sp.
CGACCTCGGGAACCTCCTCTCGCGCGTGACGGCGATGATCGCCCGCTACCGCGGCGGCACGCTCGCCGCCGTGCCGGCAGACGACTCGCCGGTCGCCGTCCTGCTCGAGCCCCTCGGCGGCGATGTCGCGGACGCGCTCGACGCGTTCGACCTGACCGGCGCGCTCGAACGGATCTGGGAGGTGGTCCGCGGCCTCAACCGGCACGTCGAGGCGACGGCGCCGTGGCAGCTCGCGAAGGACGCCGAACGCGCCGACGAGCTCGATCGCGTCCTCTACGACCTCGCAGATGGGCTGCGCACCGTGGCCGTCGCGCTGGCCGCGTACCTGCCCGGTACCTCCGAGCGGATCCTCGCAGCGCTCGGCCAGCCCGCCGGCGCCCGCTGGGAGGAGGTCGCCTATGGGCGCACACGGCCCGTTGGCGGACTCGAGGCGGCGCAGCCGCTCTTCCCGCGCGTGGACGAGCCCGCCACGGCGGCGTGACCGACAGCCACGCCCACCTCGACGCGTGCGCGGAGCCGGACGCCGTGGTCGCACGGGCGAGCGCCGCGGGCGTCGGGCGGATCGTCACGATCGGAACGGGCATCGACTCGTGTCACCGGGCGCTCGAGATCGCCGAGCGTCACGACGGAGTCGTCGCCGCGCTGGGCATCGACCCGCACCGCGCTGCGACGGCCGACGCCGGCCGGGTCGGCGAGTTGCGAGGGCTGCTCGCCCACCCGAAGGTCGTCGCGGTGGGAGAGACCGGCCTCGACGGCCATCATGGCGCCGACACGCTCGACGAGCAACGAACCCTGTTCGACGAGCAGCTCGCTCTCGCCGAGTCTCTCGAGCTTCCCCTCGTGATCCACAGCCGTGCCGCGAGCGCCGCGACCGCCGAGGCGCTCGAGCCGTTCGGGGGCACGGTGATCCTGCACTGCTTCTCCGAGCCGGATCTCCTCGAGGCGGCGCTTGCCCGCAACTACTACGTGTCATTCGCCGGCAACGTCACCTACCCCAGCGCGACGGAGCTGCGTGCGGCCGCCGCGCGTGTGCCCGCAGATCGCATCCTCGTCGAGACCGACACGCCGTACCTCGCGCCACAGCCTCTCCGCGGCCGTCCGAACGAGCCGATGAACGTCGGCCACACGCTCGCGGTGCTCGCCGAGGCCCGAGCGGAGGAGCCCGCGGCGCTCGAAGCGCAGATCGATGCGAACGCGACCGCCGGGTTCGGCCTCGCGGACGCGTGACCCGCGTCGCTCCGAAGAAGGCGCTCGGCCAGCACTTCCTCGTCGACCGGAACGTGCTCGGGGTGATCGAGCGCCTCGCCGGACTCCACGCGGACGATGTCGTTCTCGAGGTCGGCCCGGGCCTCGGCGTCCTGACGACGTTCCTCGCCGACCGGGTTGCGCACGTCCATGCCGTGGAGCTGGACAGGAGCCTCGACGTGCCGCTGCGCGATGCCCTCGCCGGGCTAGGGAACGTCGCGCTCGTCTTCGGAGACGCGCTGACGATCGACCTCGCGGCGCTCGACCCCACGCCCGGAAAGCTCGTCTCGAACCTTCCGTACAACATCGCGACCCCGCTCGTCGTCGAGAGCCTGACGTCGATCGCCGCGCTCGCGGGCTGGTGCGTGATGGTGCAGCGGGAGGTGGCCGACCGCTTCTTCGCCGAGCCTCGGACGAAGGCCTACGGCGCCGTCTCCGTGCTGGTGCGCTTGAACGCCCGCCGGACCGGGTTCCACCCGGTGTCGCGCACGGTGTTCCGGCCGCCTCCGAACGTCGACTCGGCGCTCGTCGCCTTCGAGCGCGTCCCGGGCCCGGAGCATCCCGACGAGGTCGCGCGCGTCGTCTCCGGCTGCTTCGCGCATCGGCGAAAGACCCTCGCCAACTCGCTTGCGCTCAGCGGAGTCGCGACGCGTGAGCACGCCGCCGAGGCGCTGCGCGGGCTCGGCCGGGAGCCGAACGTCCGCGCGGAAGCGCTCGAGCCGTCGGAGTTCGTCGTCCTCGCCGAGCGGGTTCTCCGATGAGCGATTGGCGCAGACTCGAGGCGCCGGCGAAGCTGAACCTCGCGCTCGTCGTCGGCCCACGGCGACCGGACGGGATGCACGAGGTCGTCACGGTGATGGAGCGCCTGACCCTCGCCGACACGATCGGGGTTCGGCGGGCGCAGTTCACGAGCGTCGACGGGTTCGACGACGACACGCTCGTCCGCGGCGCGCTCGACGAGGTGACGCGGCGAGTGGCAGGGGCCACCGGGTTCGAGGCGCGCATCGACAAGCGCATCCCGGTCGCCGCCGGGTTGGGGGGCGGCTCCAGCGATGCTGTCGCCGCGCTCCGTCTCGCGAACGACCTGCTCGAGACGCCTCTTCGGTTCGACGAGCTCGACTCGATCGCCGCATCGCTCGGCGCCGACCTGCCGTTCTTCCTCCGCGAGGGGCCTCAGCTCGGGACCGGCGACGGAACGACGCTGGCCGGAGTGACCCTGCCGCGGGCGTACACCGTCCTGCTCGTGCTGCCCGCCGGCGTGCGGAAGAGCGCGACGGCGGACGTCTACGCCGCCTTCGACGAGCGTCGGGGAGAGGGGGGCTACGCAGAGCGCCGCGCGCGCGCGCTCGCGACGCTCGACGGCCTCACCGCCGAGACCGACCTCGCAGCGTTCCCGCCGAACGACCTCGCCTCGTCGCCGCTCTCCGAGGAACTTCGGCGTCTCGGCGCGTTCCGCGCGGACGTGACGGGTGCAGGACCGGTCGTCTACGGCCTCTTCGTCGAGCGTACCGCCGCGGAGCGCGCACAGGACGTGCTCGGCAGCGACCTCGCCGGGAGCTGGATCGCGGAGCCTCGCTGATACCTTGAGCGCGATGGGCGACCAGTACCTGCTCGAGCATCGAGAGCGCCCGCTGACCCGCCGCGTGCGCCACAACCGGTACCGCATCGCGCTCGCGATCGCGGCCGCCGAGGGGATCCTGGTGATCCTGGGCGTGATGCCTTGGTGGCTCGTCGTCCTACTCGCGCTCGGCGCCGTCGCCGCGTACGCGGGCTGGGGAAGAGAGCACGAGAGCGCCGACGTCCGCGTCTTCACCTGGACGGCCGCGGTGTCCCAGCTGCTCGTGGTGCTCGTCCCCGTGCTCGCAGGCGCCCTCGTGATCCTCGCGGCCGTCGCCGTCGTGCTGCTCGCCGCGGTCGCCCTGGCTGCGATTCTGCTCGACCGTCGGTAGCACGCCTCTCGCGGGATACACTCCCTCTCCCTTGATGGGGCGTGGCCAAGCGGTAAGGCAACGGGTTTTGGTCCCGTGATCCCAGGTTCGAATCCTGGCGCCCCAGCCATCGTCAACCCGTGATGCCGACGAGACTCGCTGCAGTCGTGATGGCCGGAGGGCTCGGGACGCGCATGCGGTCCGGGCTGGCCAAGCACCTGCACCCCTTGCTGGGGCGGCGGATGGTCGACTGGGTCGTCGCGGCCGCGACCCCGCTCTCACCCGACCCTCTGGTGATCGTCGCGTCCCCGGACACCGCGGACGCGTTCGACGGCCTTCCGGTCGCCGTCCAGGCGCGCGCGCTGGGGACGGGCGACGCCGTGCGCTCGGCGCGCGGAGCGCTCGGTGAGGCGGAAGCCGTGCTCGTGCTCTCGGGCGACACCCCGCTGATCACGACCGAGTGCCTGGCCGAGCTCCTTCGGACCCATCGCGAGGCGGATGCTGCCGCGACGGTCCTCTCGTTCGTGCCCGACGACCCCCGGAGCTACGGTCGGATCGTCCGCGGCGTCGAGGGTGGGGTCGTCGCGATCGTCGAGGCGGTCGACGCGACGCCCGAGCAGCTGGCGATCGACGAGGTCAACTCCTCGATCTACGTGTTCCGTGGCGACGCCCTCTGGCCGGCCCTCGACCAGCTGACGGCGCACAACGCGCAGGGCGAGCTGTACCTCACCGACGCCGTGCGGCGAATCGCCGACGCAGGCGCGACTGTCGCGGTCTACGTCGCGCCCGATCCCGAGGAGACCGAAGGCGTCAACACCCGCGTCGAGCTCGCGGCGGCGACGGCCGCTCTACGCGACCGCGTCAACGAGGCGCACATGCTCGCCGGCGTGACGATCGTCGACCCCGAGTCGACGTGGATCGAGCCGACGGTGGCGCTCGACGCGGATGCCGTCGTGCATCCGTTCAGCGTGCTTCGCGGCTCGACCTCGGTGGCGGCCGGTGCGGAGGTCGGCCCTCATGCGGTCGCGGTGGACGCGACGATCGGACCAGGCGCCCTCGTCGGACCGTTCTGTTACCTTCGCCCCGGCACCGTGCTCGGGGAATCCTCCAAGGCA
>DASSVY010000281.1:0-12325 GCA_035705535.1 Gaiella sp.
CTCGCGGATCGACGCAGGGCGTCTCCACGTCGAGAGCGAGGAGGTCGTGCTCGCGGACGTCGCCCGGGCGCTCGTCGAGGAGCTGCAACCGATCGCGGAGGGAGCGGGGCACGTCCTGACGCTCGACACCGAGCCGGACGCCTGGGCCCTGGCGGACGAGGAGCGCGTCCTCCAGATCGGCCGTGCCCTGCTTGCCAACGCGATCGCGCACACGCCTGCGGGCACGGAGGTCGTCCTCCGCACGGGACGGGAAGGCGCCACCGCGCTCCTCGTCGTCGACGATGACGGGCCGGGCATTCCCGAGGAGCACGCGGAACGGATCTTCGACCGCTTCTACCGCGTGGAGGGGCCCCAGGCCTCGGGCAGCGGCCTCGGCCTCGCGATCGCGCGCGAGCTGGCGGAGCGGATGGGCGGCACCGTCGAGCTCTCGACCGCCGCGCACCCGACGACGTTCACGCTCGCTTTGCCCGCCGTGGCTGCGACGCCGGAGGCGGTCCCAGTCCCGTCCTGATGCGCTTCCGCACCCGTTTCCACGTGAAAACGGGTGCACGGGGCGTGGCATGGCCGCTGGTACCGTGGCTCGCATGCGTCTCTGGGCCGCCGCAGGCGTCGCACTCGTCGCCGCGGTGCTCGGCGCCGGCATCGCACTGCTCGTCGGCCGCGAGACCGGTGAGGACGCGGTGACGACGACCGTCGCGCGGGACGCCGTCCCCGCGCCCTCGACCGTTCCGATCCGCAGAGTCCCGCCATCCGCCTTCGACCCGGCGGCGCTCTACGCGGCTCGCTCGAACGGAGTGGTGACGATCTACGCCAACCTCGGCGCGGACGGAAGCGCGCAGGGATCGGGGTTCGTCGTCGACGGCGACGGCCTGATCCTCACGAACGCGCATGTGATCACGAACGTCGCGGAGTCCCGCACGGTGCGCGGGGCGAGCGCGGTGTACGTCGAGTTCTCGGACGGGGACCGCGTGCGTGCCGAGATCGTCGGCTGGGACCTGTTCAGCGACGTCGGTGTCGTCCGCGTCTCCCGCTCCGACCACGGGCTCTCGCCGGTGCCGCTCGGGAACTCCGCGCAGGTCGTCGTGGGCGAGCCGGTCGCCGCGATCGGGAGCCCGTTCGGCCAGCAGACCTCGCTCTCCGTCGGCGTCGTCTCGGCAACAGGGCGCTCGATCGACTCGCTGACGTCCGGCTTCGCCGTCGCGAATGCGATCCAGGTGGACGCCCCGATCAACCGGGGCAACTCCGGCGGCCCGCTCTTCGACGCCGCCGGCCGAGTGATCGGCATCAACGCCCAGATCGAGAGCACCTCCGGCACCAACGAAGGAGTGGGCTTCGCGATCCCGATCAACGTCGCCCGCCGCTCGCTCGACCAGCTCGTGCGGACCGGGAAGGTTCGCTACGCGTACATCGGGATCCGCACGCAGGACGTGACTCCAGGGATCTCCAGGGCGTTCAAGCTCGGTGCGCGCCGCGGCGCCCTCGTCACGCGCGTCGACGACGGCACGCCCGCTGCGCGCGCGGGGCTTCGAGGCGGCACCCGCACCGAGGTCTACAACGGCCTCGACGTCACGCTGGGCGGCGACGTGATCGTCGCCATCGGCGCGGCACCCGTCCTCGGCACCGACGACGTCTCGCGGATCGTCTCGACGGAGCTGCTTCCCGGTCAGACCGTGACGTTCACCGTCCTCCGAGGCGGCACGAAGCGCACGAAGGTCGACGTGACGCTCGGCGAGCGCCCGGCCGGAACGCGGTAGCCGCGTGCCCCAGCCGCTTGTCGTCGTCTCGAACCGCGGGCCGGTGACCCACCGACGGGAGGCGGACGGGTCGGTCGCCGCCGTCAGGGGTGCCGGAGGGCTCGTCGCCGCGCTCGCGCCGCTCGCCGACCAGCGGCCCGTCGCGTGGGTGGCGAGCGCCATGAGCGACGCCGACCGGGAGGTCGCGGCCGCCGGGCCGGGCGACGTGCGCTCCGAGTCGGGAGCGCCCGTCCGTCTGCATCTTGTCGCCCACGAGCCGGAGGCCTACCGACTCTTCTACACCGTGGTCGCGAACCCGGTGCTGTGGTTCGTGCAGCACGGGCTCTGGGACCTGAAGCACGACCCGACGGCCGATCTCGCTCACCCATGGTCGGAGGGCTACGTGGCCGTCAACCGCGGCCTCGCAGCCGCAGCCGTGGAGGAGCTCGATCGGCTCCCGGGCGCTCCCCTGCTGATGCAGGACTACCACCTCTACGTCGCGCCCGCACTCGTCCGCGCCGTTCGGCCGCAGGCCAGCATCGCCACGTTCATCCACATTCCGTGGGTCGGCCCGGACGCATGGAGCGTGCTTCCGCCCGACATCGCCGCCGCCGTTCACGAAGGCGTCCTCGCCTGCGACAGCATCGGCTTCCACACCGAGCGCTGGCGCTCCGCGTTCGTGGAGTCGTGCGAGGCGCTCCTCGGCCGCGGCGCCGAGGCGGAGGTGCGGACGCACGCCAATCCGCTGTCCGTCGACGCTGACTCGTTCTCCCGGCTCGCCGTGACCGAGGGCGTCCGCGAGCGAACGGCGGCGCTCGCGGCCGATCGTCCCGAGATCCTCGTCCTCCGCGTCGACCGAACCGACCCGTCGAAGAACGCGGTGCGCGGCTTCGACTCTTTCGGGCTCCTGCTCGAGCGCGACCCCTCGCTCCACGGACGTATCGGCCTCGTCGCGCTGCTCGATCCCTCGCGCCAGGAGATCCCCGAGTACGTCGAGTACCGCGCCGCGACGGAGACTGCCGCCGCCGCGGTGAACCGGCGGTTCGCAACCCCGAACTGGAAACCGATCCGGCTCGACGTGCGGGACGACTTCCTCGCGTCCGTCGCCGCGTACACGGACTACGACGTGCTGCTCGTAAACCCCGTCATGGACGGCCTCAACCTCGTCGCGAAAGAGGCTCCGCTCGTCAACGACCGGGACGGCGCGCTCGTCCTGTCCCGTCAGGCCGGGGCGTTCGACGAGATCGGCGCATTCGCCGTCGGCGTCGACCCCCTCGACGTTCCCGCTCAGGCCGATGCACTCGCGCGGGCGATTGCGCTTCCCCGGGCCGAGCGCCGCCGATCGCTCGACGGGATCCGCGAGGTCGTGCGCTCCCGCACCCTCGACGACTGGGTCGAGCGGGAGCTCGCGGAGCTCGCCGAGCGCGCCCCGGCGCCCGTCGCCACTAGCACCCAGGGCTACGATGCGCGCGTGATCAGACCCTTCGTCTCCAGATCTGACAACAGGTCGTGAACGACCTCTCGCACGTCGACGAGGCGACCGGTGAGGTGCACATGGTCGACGTGGGGGCGAAGCCGGTCTCTCGGCGCCGAGCGGTCGCGCGGGGCAGGGTTCACATGGCACCGGCCACGGCGTCGCGCATTCGCACGCTGCCGAAGGGAGATGCCCTTACGGTCGCCCGGATCGCGGGAATCCAGGCGGCGAAGCGCACGAGCGAGCTCGTGCCTCTCTGCCATCCACTGCCACTGACGCTCGTGGAGGTCGATCTCGTGGTCGACGACGACGGCATCGTCATCGAGGCAGCCGCCGAGACGACCGCACAGACCGGCGTCGAGATGGAGGCGCTGACCGCTGTGACGGTCGCAGCGCTCACCGTCTACGACATGGCCAAGGCAGTCGACAAGGACATGCGCATCGACAACGTCGCGCTCGTCTCGAAGTCGAAGGAGCCCGCGTGACGGCGCTCGCCGCTCCTCTTCCCGTCAAGCTCGCCCGTCTCGTCCGCATCGAACACACGGTGTTCGCGCTGCCGTTCGCGTACGTCGGCGCGCTGCTCTCCATCGACGGGTGGCCGGGCCTCGCTACGGTGGGGTGGATCACGCTCGCGATGGTCGGTGCGCGGACGCTCGCGATGAGCCTGAACCGGCTCATCGACGCCGAGCTCGACGCAAAGAACCCGCGTACGGCCGGCCGCGAGCTCCCCGCCGGAGCGCTGACGCGGCAACAGGTCCTCGCGCTCTGCGCGCTCGCCCTGGCGGTTTACCTCGTCGCGGTGCTGCAGCTCGCGCCGATCGTCCGCTGGCTGTGGCCCATCCCCGTCGCGATGTTCGTCGCCTACCCGTACCTGAAGCGCTACACGTGGGCGTGCCATCTGTGGCTCGGCGCGTGCCTCGGCCTTGCCCCGGTCGGCGCGTGGGTCGCGATCACCGGCGAGCTGCCGTGGCAGGCCTGGGCGCTCGGCGTCGCCGTCTGCCTCTGGGTCGCCGGCTTCGACCTCTTCTACGCGCTGTTCGACCGCGAGCACGACCTCGAGGTCGGTTTGCACTCCTGGGCGACGCGCTTCGGCGTGCGCGGCGTCTTCGCCGGCGCTCGGGCGATGCACGCCGGGGTCGTCGTCCTGCTCGTGGCCGCAGGCGCCGGGCTCGACGCCGGCCCGTGGTACTGGCTGGGCGTCGCAGTCGTCGCCGCGCTGTTGCTCTACGAGCATCTGATCGTCAGGCCGGACGACCTCCGCCGACTCGACGCTGCGTTCTTCACCGTCAACGGGGTCCTGTCGATCGCGTTCCTCGTCTTCGTCGCGCTCGACACCCTCGTCTGACCCGGAGCGCTTCCGGCACGATCCCGGCACCCATGCGACACACCTTCGGCGATAGCGTGACGTCAGGGCACCGGGGGTGCCCCTGGGGGTGGTTGTGCAAACGGGTGCGCGCGGCCGGAGCACAGGACCTGAGGCCGGCCGACCGAGCGGCGCATGGCTGAGGCGCCGCTGGTCACGGCCCGGGCGGTCGAGCGGAGCTATGGCGCGCGCCGGGTCCTCCGGGACGTCTCGTTCGCGCTCGCTCGCGGCGATGCGCTGCTGGTCACGGGTCCGAACGGCGCCGGCAAGACGACGCTCCTCCGACTGCTCGTCGGTCTCGCCGTCCCGTCGCGTGGGACGATCGACGTCGCGCTCCACCGGTCACGTCTCGGGTTCGTCGGCCACGAGCCGCTCGTCTACCGCGAGCTCACCGCCGTCGAGAACCTCGATCTGTACGGACGGCTGTACCGCGTGCCGGAGCGACGGGAGCGGGTCGGCATGCTCCTGGAGCGGTTTGGGCTGTGGGACGCGCGCGGCGAGCGCGTCTCGGCCTTCTCGCGGGGGATGACCCAGCGGCTCGCGCTGTGCCGGGCGCTCCTGCACGAGCCCGAGCTCCTCGTGCTCGACGAGCCGCACTCCGCGCTCGACACGCAGGGGGCGGGGCTGCTCGACCAAGAGCTCGAGGCGCTCGCCGGGCGATGCACGCTCGTCGTTGCGACCCACGAGCCTGAGCGGCTCGAGCGCGTGGCGACGGCCGGCCTGTCGCTGGGAGCGGCGTGATCGGCTACCTCGGCGACGTCGCCGCGCTCGCGCGGAAGGACCTCCGGCTGGAGCTGCGGGCGCGCGACACGCTCCCGGCGATGCTGCTCTTCGTGCTGGCGACCCTGGTGGTCTTCCACTTCGCGCTGCCTGCCGACGCGGGGGACGACCCGGCGTACGGGCTCCTGTGGGTCGCCCTGGTCTTCACATCGCTCCTCGGCCTCGCGAGGGCGTGGGTGCCCGAGCGGGAGGCGGGCGCCCTGGACGGGCTCGTCCTCGCGCCGATCGACCGCAGCGCGATCTGGCTCGGAAAGACGATCGCCTCGCTCGCGTTTCTCGCGGCGGCCGAGGTCGTCGCGATCCCAGCGTTCGTCCTGTTCTTCGCGCCCCTCGACGCGCACGCCCTGGCGGGCGTCGTCCTCGCCTCCGTCGGCATCTGCGCGGTCGGGTCGCTCGTCTCGGCAATGGCCGCGGCGTCCCGAGGCCGCGAGGTTCTCCTCCCGCTGATCTTCCTCCCGCTCGCCATCCCGATCGTCGTCGGCGGCGTGGGCGCGACCATCTCCGAGGAGCCCGGGAAGTTCCTCGCCTTCCTGGGCCTCTACGACGCGGTCTTCGCGATACTTTCGTGGGCGGCGTTCGAGTACGTCGTCACGGAGTGAGCGACACCCGACGAGCATGACGAAGAAGCCCTCTCTCACCGTTCTCGCGTCCCTCGCTGCGGCGCTCGCGGCGCTCGCCGTCGCCCTCATCTTCTTCGTCGCGCCTGAGGACGCCGATCAGGGGCTCTCGCAGAAGATCTTCTACGTCCACGTCCCGATCGCCCTGACCGCGTACGCGTGCTTCGGCCTCGCCGCGTGGAAAGCGTTTCGGCTGCTGACCACCCGCGGCGAGCGGTACGACCTCGAGAGCTATAGCGGCGTGCACCAGGGGACGATCTTCGGCGCGCTCACCCTCGTGACAGGCTCGATCTGGGCGAAGGCGTCGTGGGGCGTGTGGTGGACTTGGAGCTCGAACCAGCTCGTGCTGTTCCTCGTCCTGTTCCTCTTCTACTGCGCCTACTTCATGCTGCGGTACTCGATCGAGCAGGGCCCGAGGCGAGAGCGCATCTCGGCGGTCTACGCGCTGTTCGGCGTCGCGCTGGTGCCCGTGAGCTTCCTCGCGATCCGCCTCGCCAGTGACTTCATCCACCCGACGGTGTTCACGCGCGACGGGCCGCAGATGACCGGAAAGATGTTCACCGCGTTCTGCGTCTCGTGGGCTGCGATCACGCTGCTCGCGTACGTGATGTACCGCGTCGAGCTCGCCGGGAAGCGCACCGATGCGAATCTCCGGGAGCTTCGCGAGGCACTCGTCTCGTGAGCTCGTCCGAGAAGTACGTCGCCGCGGCCTACGGGGTGTTCCTCGTCTTCGTCCTGTTCTGGGTGGTCATCATCGCGGCCAAGCTGTCGCGCCTCGAGCGCGAGACCGGCGAGCTCGCCCGGCTCGCCCGTGCGCGGGTCGCAGGCGAGCCGAGCGATGGCTGAGCTCCTCGTCTGGCCGACGCTGATCGCCTACGGCGAGGCGGCGCTCGTCTACGCCGGCGAGTTGCGCGGCCACCGGCGCTACAGCACGCTGGGCATCTGGGGCGTGCGTATCGGCTGGCTCGCGCAGACCATGCTCCTAGCCGCGCAGGCCCGCTCCGCCGACGGGTTCCCGTGGGGAACGCGGGCCGGGGCGTTGAATCTTCTCTCGTGGCTTCTCGTGACGGGCTATCTCGTGTGGGGCTGTCGACCGCGCTACCGCCTCGTCGGGCTCGCGGTGATGCCCGTCGCGGCAGCGCTGGTCGTCCTCGCCTGGGTCGGCGGCGGCACCGCGCTCGGCTCGCGGGGCGACGGGTGGGCGCTCGCGATCCATGCAGCGCTGATGCTCGCGGGCCTCGCCAGCTTCACGGTCGCCGCGGCAATGGCCGCGCTCTACGTCTTCGAGGAGAGGCGTCTGAAGCGACGGGATGCAGGGGTCCTGAGGCTCCGCCTGCCGTCGCTCGAGGCGCTCGACCGACTCGCCGCCAGGGCGACTCTCGTCGGCCTGTCCCTCCTCACGGCAGGCATCGCCGTCGGTCTCGGCTGGCTCGATGTCGGAGGGATCGATGCCGCGATGACCGTCGCCGTGCTCATCTGGGTCGTCTACGCCCTTGCCCTGGCCGTGCGTTGGGAGGCGGGCGTCCGTGGGCGACGGTTCGCGCGACTACTGATCGCAGGACTCGCACTCGTCGTCGTCGTCCTTCCGTTGACCCACTTCGCGGCATGAGGCTCGCGCTCGCCGGTGTCTCCCACCATCGCGCGCCTCTCGCGGTGCGCGAGCGCGTCGCGGTCGACCTCGAGGCCGCCGCCCGGCTATCGCGCTCCCTGGCGACGTCAGGCGGGCCCGCGCACGAGGCGGTCGTCCTGTCCACGTGCAACCGCACGGAGCTCTACGTCGCCGGCGACGACGGGATCGTCGACCACGCCGACCGGGCGCTCCTCGATCTGGCCGGTCCCGGCGCGGTGGAGCTCGAGCCCGCCGCCTACCGCCTCGCGGACGACTCTGCAGCGCTTCACCTGTTCCGGGTCGCTGCCGGCCTGGACTCGATGGTGCCCGGCGAGGGGGAGATCCTCGGCCAGGTGAGAGACGCGTTCGAGGCGGGCTCGCCGGGTCCGCTGCTCGGCCGCACGTTTCGCATGGCTCTCCGCGCCGGCCGCCGTGCGCGGGTCGAGACTGCGATCGGCGAGAGCCCAGCGTCGATCCCGGCCGCCGCCGCGGCGCTCGCGGAGCAGGTGTTCGAAGGGCTGGCCGGACGGAGCGTCGTACTCGTCGGCGCGGGCCGAATGAGCGACCTGACCGCCCGAAACCTTCGCTCGCGCGGGGCGGCGATCTCGGTGGTGGTCAACCGGACGCTCGAGCACGCCGAGCGGCTTGCGGTGTCGTTCGACGCCCGGTCCGTGACCGTCGACGAGCTGGCAGGGGCGTTGGGCGTCGCCGACATCGTGGTCTCGTCGACGAGCGCGCCCGGCTTCGTCCTCGGCGGCGAGGCCGTGACATCCGCGCTGCGAGAACGGCGCGGCCGGCCGCTGCTGATCGTCGATCTCGCGGTGCCGCGAGACGTCGACCCCGCGCTCGGAGCAATCGAGGGGTGCTTCCTCTACGACGTCGACGCGCTCGAGAGCGTCGTCTCCGCCACGCTCGAGGGCCGTCGGACCGAGGCTGTCCATGCTGAGCGGATCGTCTCCGAGGAGGCGGAGCGCTTCCACGCCTGGCGGGCGTCGCTCGTGGTCGTGCCGGCCATCGCCTCCCTGCGGGCGCACGCGGAGGAGATCCGCGCAACCGAGCTCGCGCGGGTGGAAGGTCGGCTGCCCGAGGGCGACCGGGACGTCGTCGACACGCTCACCGCCCAGATCGTCAACAAGCTCCTGCACCTGCCCACGGTGCGGCTCAAGGAGGCCGCGGTGAGTGAGGACGGGCTGCTCTATGCTGACGTCGTGCGCCATCTGTTCGGGCTCGGCGAGGAGGACGAGGGGTGACGCGCGCCCTCGAAGTGCGACCCGGGCGTCCGCTTCCGCTCCTCGTTCCGACCGCGTTCGTCCGCATCCGGCCCTCGGGCCGACGCAGATGCGGGGCGCCGGCGACGCAGGCTCGAGGATGTTGCCATGCTGCTTCGCGTCGGCTCGCGCGGCAGTAGGCTCGCGCTGACCCAGGCCGAGCGGGCGGCCGAGTCGCTGCGCAGGCCAGGGGTGGAGATCGCGCTCGTCCCGATCACGACCGCGGGCGACCGAGACCGCACCAAGCCCTTCGGCGAGATCGGCAGCCGCGGCGTCTTCGTGAAGGAGCTCGAGGAGGCACTCCTCGCGGGTCGCATCGACGTTGCCGTGCACTCGGCGAAGGACATGACGTCGACCGACGTGGGCGGCCTCGCTGTCGGCGCGTACCCCGTCCGCGAGGATCCGCGCGATGCCCTGTGTGGCGCAAGCGAGATCCGGCCCGGGATGCGGATCGGCACGGCGTCGGTCCGCAGACGGGCGCAGCTGCTCGCGCTCGAGCCCACACTTTCCGTCGAGCCACTCCGCGGGAACATCGACACCCGCCTGCGGAAGCGCGCGGAGCGCGGCCTCGATGCGGTGGTTCTCGCTGCGTGCGGACTCGATCGCCTCGACCTCGGCGCCGAGATCGGCTTGCGGCTCGATGTCGAGGTGATGCTGCCCGAGGCCGGACAGGGGGCGCTCGCCCTCCAGGTGCGCGAGGGCGAGGAGCACCTCGTTGCCAATGCGGACGACGTCGATACGCGACGGCGGGTCGAGGCAGAGCGCCGCTGCGTCGCGGTCGTCGGGGGCGGCTGCCTCGCCCCGGTCGCCGCGCACCATAACGGTGCGATCCTGACCGGGCTCGTGGCGGCGGAGGACGGGAGCTGGGTCGAGTGGCGCAGGGGCGACGACCCGGATGCCCTCGGCCGTGAGCTCGCCGCGCTCGCGCGATGACGGCGCGCCCCCGGAGCGCCCACAGGGCGCGAGGCGGCTCCCCGCGGCGCATGACACGAACCGACACGAAGATGATGCAGACGCGTTGCACTCCGCCCCATACCGTTCGGTCCCCGCGGGTGGGTGGGGGTTAGGGATCGTGGCGACGCGAACCGCATACGCGTGCCCATGGCGCGGATCGTCGTGACCCGCCCCGCGGGACGCGAGGGCGCCCTCGTGGACCGCCTCCGCGTCGCCGGCCACGAGGTCAGCCACGTGCCGCTCATCGCGCTCGAGCCGCTCGGCGACGATCCTGTCGAAGTCGCGGGCTACGACTGGGTCATCCTCACGAGCGTGACCGGGGCGCGCGAGCTTCGGCGACGGATGCGCGGCACCCCCAAGCGTGTCGCGGCGATAGGTGACGGAACCGCAGCCGCCTTCGGCGGTGCGGATCTCGTCGCGGAGACGTCGACTCAGGAGGGCCTGCTCGAGGCGCTCCCGCAGTCTCCCGGCCGCGTCCTCTTCGCGGGAGCGGAGAGCGCCCGCCGTCTCCTCCCCGAGACGCTCGGCGCGGACGTCGTTGCCCTCTACCGCACGGTCGAGCTGACGCCCCAGGCATGGCCGGACTGCGATCTCGTCGTGCTTGCGTCACCCTCGGCCGCCCGTGCGCTCGGGCGGACCGACGCCGATAGCCCCGTCGTGTCGATCGGGCCCGAGACGACCCGGGCCGCGTGGGACGCGGGCCTGACCGTCGCCGCGGAAGCACGAACGAGCGACGTCGACGGCGTCGTCGAGGCGGTCGAGCGGGCAGTCGCGGGGTCGTAGACTCGCCTTGGATGGTCATCTGCTTCCTGAGCGACTTCGGTCTGCAGGACGACTTCGTCGGGACGTGCCACGGGGTCATCGCACGAATCGCCCCGACCGCCCGCGTGATCGACGTGACGCATGGGATCCCTGCGACCGCGGTCCTGCAAGGTGCGCACGTCCTTGCGAGCACGCTGCCGTACATGCCGGTCGGCGTCCACCTGGCGGTCGTCGACCCCGGCGTCGGGGGTATCCGGCGGCCGCTCGCCCTCGCCGACGCCGACGGCCACTGCTTCGTCGGGCCCGACAACGGCCTCCTGCTGCCGGCGGCCGAGCGCGCAGGGATCGTGGAAGCGCGGGAGCTCGCGAACCCCGAGTACGCGCTCGAGTCGATCTCCCGAACCTTCCACGGCCGCGACCTCTTTGCGCCCGCAGCGGCCCATCTCGCGAATGGGGTGCCGCTGTCCGAGCTCGGCCCACCAATCGACCCGGACGCCCTCGTGCGTCTCGACCTCCCGCAGCCCCTGTTCTCGGCCGACCGGATCGACGCGATGATGCTCTACGTCGACAGCTTCGGCAACATCGCGCTGAACCTGACCCGCGAGGACGTCGAGCAGGTCGGGGTCGTTCCGGGCTCGCGCGTCGAGCTCGAGCTCGCGGGCGAGCGGTATTTCGCCGTGACGGCCAGAACGTTCGCGGACGCGCGGGCGGGTGATGTGATCCTCTACGAGGACAGCTACCGCAACATGTCGGTGGCGATCAACCGTGGAAGCGCCGCAGCGATGCTCCACGCGAGCCCGGGCCAGCCGCTCGAGATCCACATCCTTGGCCCGAGCGCTCCGCTGCGATAGGCTCTGGCCACCGAAGAGCGTTCGTGGCGCGGTCAGCCGGCTCGAACGCTCTTCTTTCGTGCTGGTCGCTTCGTGCTGGTCGAAGACGCGGGAGAGCCGCCTACAAGATCGACTGGCCCAGGGCGCTCGCGGCGAGCTCGACGGCGATCGCCGCGCTGCCGTTCTCCCGGTCGAGGATCGGGTTGACCTCGACCAGCTCGAGAGACCCGACAAGGCCCGATTCGGCGAGGTCCTCGCAGGCGAGGTGCGCCTCGCGGTAGGTGAGACCGCCCTTGACCGGAGTCCCGACCCCGGGCGCGACCTCGGGATCGAGCGCGTCGAGGTCGAGCGAGACATGGACGAAGCCGGGGCCGGAGGCCCGGTCGATCGCCTCCAGCACCGCTCGCTCGATCCCGATGCGGTCGATCTCGGTCATCGTGATCGCGCGGATGCCCGTCTCGCGGATGAGCGCTCGCTCCGCCCCATCGAGGGAACGGACGCCGAGGAGGACCACCCGTCTCGGATCGACGGCCGGGAGGGCGAGGCCGTCGTGGGTGAAGTCGGCCCCCGCGAGTCCGAGTGCGGCTGCGAGCGGCATCCCGTGCACGTTCCCCGACGGGCTCGTCGCCGGGGTGTTCAGGTCGCCGTGCGCGTCGATCCAGATCACTCCGCCCGGCTCGCCGGCGGCTTGCCGAAGCCCCGCGAGCGTGCCGAGCGCGATCGAGTGGTCGCCCCCGAGCACGAGCGGCAGTCCCCGGTTGCCGACCACGTCCGCGACGAGCCGGGCAAGGTCCGCGCAGGCGTCGAGGATCTCGGCCAGGTACCGTGCGCGGTCGTCGCCGACGGACAGCGCCTCTGGCTCGCGCGTCGCGAGGTTGCCTCGATCGACGACCGTGCATCCGAAGGACGAAAGGCGCTCCTCGAGCCCCGCGTAG
>DASSVY010000282.1:0-2594 GCA_035705535.1 Gaiella sp.
GGCCCCGCACTGCGAGCGGCGCCCCAGGAACGTGCATGCGGCTGGGATCGACACAGAGTCACTCATGCCGCGGCGCGCTCCTCGAGCGCCCACGGGTTCTGCTGGAGCCAGTCGACCGTCCTCGCGATCCCCTCCGGGATCGTGAGCGTCGGCCGCCAGCCGAGCGCGCGGATGCGCGCGCAGTCGAGGTGGATGAGCGGGCTGTCGCCGAGCCAGCCGCGCGTGCCGCCGCCGTACTCGAGCACGGGCGCGACGCCGAGGTGCGCGACGATCGTCGCGATCGAGTCGTCGACGACGATCGTCTCGTCGGTGCCGAGGTTGTAGACGTGCACGGCGCCGTTTTCGAGGTCGCGGTTTGTGGCGAGCGTCATCGCCGCCACGCAGTCACCGACGTAGAGGTACGACTTCTCCTGACGCCCGTCGCCGAGCACGCGGAGGCGCGTGGGATCCGAGCGCAGGCTCCGCAGGAAGTCGAAGACGTGGCCGTGGGTGTAGCGCTCACCGAGGATCGAGACGAAGCGGAAGATGACCCCCGTGAAGCCGTAGCCGTGCGCGTACGCCTGGATCAGCCCCTCGCCCGCGAGTTTCGACGCGCCGTAGAGCGAGGTCTGGACCGGGAACGGACACGTCTCCGGTGTGGGGAAGACCTCGGGCTCGCCGTACACCGAGCCGGTGGAGGAGAACGCGACGCGCTCGACGCCCGCGGCGCGCATCGCCTCGAGCACGACCGACGTGGCGATCGTGTTCTGCTCGAGGTCGATCGTCGGCTGGTCGAACCCGTGACGCACGTCCGCGTTCGCCGCGAAGTGGAACACCGTGTCGCACCCGTCGAGCGCCCGCCGCAGCGCTGCGCCGTCGAGCACGTCGCCCACCACGAGCTCGACGCCCGGCCGGGCCAGCGCGTCCGCGATGAACTCGCGCCGTCCGCGCGACAGGTTGTCGTAGATCACCACCTCGATCCCGTCGGAGCACAGATGGTCGGCGAGCGTGCTGCCGATGAAGCCCGCCCCGCCGGTGATCAGCACCCGCTGCATGCGCGTGCTCAGAGTCGGAAGCCCGCCGACAGCGCGTCCGACCGGAACATCTGGACGGTCTCGAGCGAGAAGGTGTCGAGATCCTTGCCGAGGCAGCCGAGCTTCGCGATGAGCTCGGCGGTCATCGTGATGATGTGACAGCCGATCGAGTCGGCCTGGACGAGGTTCAGGACCTCGCGTGGGCTTGCCCAGATGAGCTCCGCCCGCGGCGCCACGGACTCCAGGATCTCGAGCGACGTGCTCATGATCGGCATCGGCTCGACCCCGGCATCGGCGATGCGCCCGGCGAACACGGAGACGCAGCTGGGCGCGCCGTCCCGAAGCGCGTGCGCGATCACGTCGACCTGGGCGGACGTCATCAGGGCGGTCACGTTGACCTGGATTCCCTCCTCCGACAGCTCGCGCACGAGCGGCGCCAGAGACTCGCCGTCCGACGTCGTGACCGGCACCTTCACGTAGACGTTGCTCCCCCAGGTCGAGATCACACGCGCCTGCCGGCCGATCTCGGCCGCGTCGTCGGCGACGACCTCGAAGGAGATCGGCTTGTCGACGATCTGCTCGAGGAGGCTTTTCGCGAACTCGGAGTAGTCCGTCAGGCCCGCCTTCCACATCAGGCTCGGGTTCGTCGTGAAGCCCTTGACCCGGGCGTCCTCGGCAAGTCGCAGGATCTGTTCGAGGTCGGCGCCGTCCGCGAAGATCTTCGTCGAGATCGACTCGAGCACGGTCAGCCGTCCTCCCTCGCGACGATCTGCACGGCGCGCGAGACGTCGCCCACCCGGTAGTCCGCCGCTCCGTCCTGCCGCCGATGCGCGGACCGCGGATTCTCGACGAGGATCGTCCGACACCCCGCGCCGCGGCCGGCCTCCGCGTCGACGTCCGAGTCGCCGATCATCCAGCTGCGGGCGAGATCGAGGTCCAGCTCGGCCGCGGCCTCCAGCAGCATCCCGGGCCGTGGCTTCCGGCAGTCGCACGCCTGCGCCAGCGCGGGGTCCCTCGCGTCAGGGTGGTGAAGGCAGTAGCGATAGTCATCGATCATGACTCCTTGCTCGGCAAGCAGTCCGACGACGCGCTCGTGGGCCTCGAGGAGCTCCTCCTGCGAGGCCTTTCCCTTGGCCGCGCCCGGCTGGTTCGAGACAACGACCGTACGGTAGTCGAGCGAACGGATACGACGGATCGCGTCGGCCGCACCGGTGACGAGCCGCACGTCGTCGCCCGCCGTCGGTCCCTCGAAGGCCGCGTCGGCGTCGTCCCAGACCAGCTCGACGACCACGCCGTCCCGATCGAGGAACACGGCGCGGTCGCTCACGCGCGCTCCTGGCCGGCGTCGGCTCCCGCCGGGCGGAGCCCGGCTCCGCCGCCGCCTGCCGTCGCTCTCAGGAACGCGCGGGCGCCGGGGTTTGACAGAGGACGTCTCACGTCCCGCCGGCCGACTCGACGGACTCCCACTTCCCGGGGGCCCTCACGAGCGCGGGGTGCGAGACGAGGAGGTGCCAGACGATCGCCTGGGACTCCTCGACGTGCGGCGTTCGGCGCTCGGGCGGCGTCTCGACGACGATGCAG
>DASSVY010000283.1:0-13736 GCA_035705535.1 Gaiella sp.
GCAGCGAGAGGGCAGGACGACGCCGAGGAGGCCCACCCGGCGAACCGTACGGCGGCGTCCGTCACGGCTTTGTGCCGAGTTCGCGCCGGGCTTCGACTCAGCCCGGTGCGGGCGGTTTCCAGCCGACGAACAGCGCCCACCAGGGCAGGCCCACCCCGTCCCGAGGCGACGTCGAGCACCCGCGACCCCGGACCGAGGCGAAGCCGCTCTCCCAGGTGCACGAGCTTCTCGACGGACGTCGGGTTCTGGAGCTCGTGGTCCTGCTCGGCGACGACGTAGTAACGCGGGATCACGGCTCGAGCACCCTTCGGGAGAGCAGCTCGCGGAGGCCGGCCTGCGAGCGCTCGAGATCCTCCGGTTCCTTGATCGGGAAGAAGCGTCCGTACGGGCCCGAGCGAGGAACCTCGAGGAACGTCGTCTCGAGCTCCCACGAGATCTGGTGGTAGAGGCGCTCGAGTTGAACCGCGGCGCGGCCGTCCACCTGCTTGCGCACGTAGAGCCACGGTAGGTCGAACTCGCGGTCGAGCGCCGCGAGCGCGATCGTCGCGGAGTTCGTGTTGAACACGCGGATCCGGGCCTGGTCGAACCCGGACGGGAACTGCGGCCTCTCGAGGAGGCCGAGCCGGCCGTCGACGCAGGCGGGCGCGCCGCCCATGTCGGCGTCCTTGGGCGCCACCTCCACCGTGACCGGACCGCCCGCGGCGAGGTGCGCACCGATCACCACCGGGTCGAGGCGTGCGCCCAGGTTGTCGACGTTCGAGACCGCGAGGTGCTCGACCCCGCGCTCCCGCAGGCGGGCCAGCGTCCCCGAGCTGCGGAGCCCGCTGACGAGGTCGCCGTGCCCCGGCGCGTACGCCGACGGCAGCCCCGCCTCCTCGAAGAGGTCGCCGGCCTCGGTCAGCCGCAGCGAGATCGACTGCGTGAACCAGAGCGGCCGGGGGACGCCGAGCGAGGCGACGTGCGCGCGTGTTTCGTCGTCCGTCTGGAAGCTCGTCATCAGCGCGACGGGCACGTCGACCCCGAGCGCATCGCCGAGAGCCGCGGTCTCGCCGAGCTTCCAGGAGAGAAAGCTCCGGCCGTCGAGCGCCTCCACGGCGCCTTTGACCACGCCGCCGAACCGCGTCGCCATGCCACCGGCGAGCACGACTTGCGCGACACGACCGGCGCGGATCGCCTCCACCCCGCCCTCCCGCGCGGCCGTCCAGTCGTCCGTGCCGCGCTCGGGGAGCCGGGTCAGATCGCTCTCCTCGGGCGGCTCGACGTCGCCGCGCACGACGTTCGAGGCCTGGGACAGCTCGCCCGAGGCGACGCGTTGCCGGAGCGTCTCGAACCCGGCGGAGTCGAACCCGTAGCGATCGAGCAGGTCGCGCGTCCGGGCATCGAGCGTCTCGAGGATCACCGCGCGGCCGCCGCCTCGCGCGACAGGGTTTCCGCGTACGGCGCCCGATGCACGCCGCGCTCGGTCACGATGGCCGAGACGAGCACCGCCGGCGCCACGTCGAACGCCGGGTTCCGAGCCGGAAACCGCGCGGTCACCTCGGCGGGATCGCGCTCCTCTATCGGGATGTCGGCCCCGGAGGCGGCCGCCCGGTCGAGCGTCGACGTCGGCGCGACGACGACGAGCGGCAGATCGTGGTGCGCGGCGAGCACCGCCAGCGAGTACGTGCCGATCTTGTTCGCCGTGTCGCCGTTCGCGGCGATGCGGTCGGCGCCCGTCACGACGAGATCGACCTCACCGCGCGCCATGAACGATGCCGCCGCGGAGTCGGGAATCACGGCGTGTGGGATTCCGAGGCCCTGCAGCTCCCAGGCGGTCAGCCGTGCCCCTTGGAGGAGGGGCCTCGTCTCGTCGACCCAGACGTGCTCGACGCGACCGGCCTCGAACGCGGCACGGACCGCGCCGAGCGCCGTCCCGTAGCCGCCGGTCGCGAGACCGCCCGCGTTGCAGTGCGTCAGGACGCGGGCCCCGTCCGGGAACAGCTCGACCGCGTGCGCGCCCATCGCGCGGCACCGCTCGACCTCGTCCGCGTGGATGCGCTCGGCGCGCTCGCGCGACGGATCGTCGCGCATCGCGTCGAGGGCCCAGCGGAGATTGACGGCGGTCGGCCGCGACGCGAGGAGCGTCTCGTACGCCTCGTCCAGAGGTTCCCCGCGGGCCGCCGCGAGCGCGAGACCGTAGGCGGCGGCGATGCCGATCGCGGGCGCGCCGCGCACCGCTAGCGTCCGGATCGCCTCGGCGACCTCCGACGCGCTCGCGCAGCGGAGGTCGACCTCCTCGTCGGGCAGGCGCCGCTGGTCGAGGACGACGACGGCGTCGTCCTCGAGCCGGACGATCCGCTGCGGCTCGAGCTGGGCCATCCGCGAAGGACGGTGCCCGGCGTCGCCGCCGGGCACCACCCGACGTCCTACGTTCCTTCGTCCCAGCTCGCGAGGTACGCGGCCTGCTCCTCCGTGAGCTGATCGATCGCGACGCCCATGGTCGCGAGCTTCAGCCGCGCGATCTCGTCGTCGATCTCCTTGGGCACGTCGTAGACCTTCCGCTCGAGCGAGGCCGCGTTGGCGATCACGAACTCCGCGGAGAGCGCCTGGTTCGCGAACGACATGTCCATCACCTGGGCGGGGTGGCCCTCGGCGGCGGCGAGGTTGACGAGCCGGCCCTCGGCGAGCAGGTACACGCGACGCCCATCGGTGAGCGTGAACTCCTCGACGAACTGCCGCGCCATGCGGGTCTCGGTCGCGAGCGAGCGGAGCGCCGGGATGTCGATCTCGACGTTGAAGTGGCCCGTGTTCGCGAGGATCGCGCCGTCCTTGAGCCGCTCGATGTGCGCACGCGCGATCACGTGCTTGTCGCCCGTCGCGGTGACGAACACGTCCCCGACCTCGGCCGCGCGCTCCATCGGCATCACCTGGAAGCCGTCCATCACCGCCTCGAGCGCCTTCATCGGGTCGACCTCGGTGACGACCACGTGGGCGCCGAGGCCCTTCGCCCGCATCGCGACGCCGCGGCCGCACCAGCCGTAGCCCGCGACCACGAGAGTGCTGCCCGCGAGCAGCTTGTTCGTCGCGCGGATGATCCCGTCGATCGTCGACTGGCCGGTGCCGTAGCGGTTGTCGAAGAGGTGCTTCGTCTTCGCCTCGTTCACCGCGATCACCGGGAAGCCGAGCTTGCCGTCGCGCTCGAGCGCGCGGAGGCGGATCACGCCGGTCGTCGTCTCCTCGGTGCCCGCGATCACGTCGCCGAGCTGCTCGCGCCGCGCGGAGTGAAGGACGCCGATCACGTCGGCGCCGTCGTCCATCGTCACGTGCGGGCGATGGTCGATCGCCGCCTCGAGGTGCTGGTAGTACGTGTCGTTGTCCTCGCCCTTGATCGCGAACGTTCCGATCCCGTACTCCTCGACGAGCGCAGCCGCGACGTCGTCCTGGGTGGAGAGCGGGTTCGACGCGCAGAGGACGACGTCGGCGCCGCCGGCCTTCAGCGTGCGCATGAGGTTCGCGGTCTCGGTCGTCACGTGGAGGCAGGCCGAGACGCGGTAGCCGGCGAGCGGCTGCTCGCGCTCGAAGCGCTCGCGGATCGCCGCCAGCACCGGCATCTGCCGGTCGGCCCACTCGATGCGCCGCTTTCCTTCGGGGGTGAGCGCGAGGTCCTTCACGTCGTACTTGATCGTGGTTGCCATTCGTCCTCTCTCGGTCGGTTACGCGGCGAGCAGGCGCTCGTGCTTGCGCTGCTCCCAGTCGATCCAGTCGGCTTCACTCGCTCCTTCGGCCGGGACGGTCGTGCCTTCGAGCCACTGCTCGACCGCCGCCCGAAGCTCTGGGCGGCGTCGCATCCGGATCACGAACGCGATGTCGTCGAGCTCCACGGCAAACGTCCCGCGCAGCTCCTGGAGGCCGCGGAGCAGCTCGAGCTCGTGCTTGCCGTAGCGGCGGTAGCCGGACGGGCTCCGCTCGGGCACGACAAGGCCTGTCGACTCGAGATACCGCAACATCCGTGCGGACCACCCCGTTCGCTCGGCGGCTTCGCTGACCGTGACCGTCTCCAAGGAGCCAGAACCTTACCACGACTGTGTCAAAGTACGCAGCGCGCTTCGCGGCGTACGCTTGCGCGGTGCGCGTCCATGTGATCAGCGACCTCGAGGGCGTCTCGGGGATCGTCAAGGGCGGCCAGACGAGCGGCGGCGAGCCGATGTTCGAGGAGGCGCGGAAGCTCTACACCGAGGAGATCAACGCCGCCGTCCGGGGCGCGAAGGTCGCCGGCGCGACGGAGATCGTCGTGATGGACTGCCACGGGGCGGGCAAGGAGTGGTCGTTCAACTCGCTCGTTCCCGAGCTGCTCGACCCCGACTGCGAGTTCGTCGTGCAGGACAACTGGACGGAGTACACGGCATTCCTCGAGGAGGGCTGCGACGCCGCGCTCCTCGTCGGGATGCATGCGATGGCGGGGACGCGCGCCGGCGTGATGAACCACACCGTCTCGGGACAGGACTACTTCAACCTGCGGTTCAACGGCGTCCTCGTCGGCGAGACCGGCATCCACGCTGCCCTCTGCGGCACCTGGGGCTGCCCCGTGCTCCTCGTGACGGGCGACGACGCGGCCTGTACCGAGGGCCGGACTCTGCTCGGCGAGGGGCTGACGACTGTGGCGGTGAAGACCGGCCTCGGCGCCGTCTCCGCCCGGCAGATTCCGCCGGTGCGGGCGCGCGCCATGATCGAGGACGGCGCGAAGCGCGCGCTGTCCGACCTCGGCGCCGTCGAGCCGTGGAGTCCCGGCAGCCCTTGCGAGATCACGGTGGAGTTCAAGCACACGTATGCGCCCGACAAGCTGCGCTTCCGGGCCGGGGTCGAGCGGGTCGACGACCGCACGATCTCCGTGCGAGCCGACACGTGGTGGGAGGCCTGGAAGACGTTCTACTTCTAGGGCGCGCTCGTGCCCTCGCGGCCGTACAGGTCCTCGATCCGCACCACGTCGTCGAGGTGCGGCGTCGAGACCTCGAGGATCAGGGTGTCCTCGAGGGCGGTGACGCGATGCACGGTTCCCGGTCGGTAGCGGAACGCGTCACCGGCCTCGATCTCGATCGTCTCGAGCGCGCCGCCGACCTCGCCCAGCTCGAGCGTTGCACGCCCCTCGCGAACGAGCCACGACTCGTCTTTCACCTCGTGGTACTGCAGGCTCAGCGCCTGGCCCGCCCGGACGAAGAGGAGCTTGCCGACGTAGTCTTCGGCCTCGGCCCAGACGAGCTCCCACCCCCAGGGCTTCTCGACCCGCCTCGGCTCGACCGCGTACCGGCTCTTCATCCGAGCCACCGAGGGTTGGCGGCGACGTACTCGTCGGCGCGCCGGAGCTCCTTCGGCGTGTTGACCGTGAGCCAGAGGCCCGTATGGCGGAACGCCCGCAGCTTCCCCTCCTCGGCGAGCTCGGGGAACGTGCTCGACTCGTGGTCGCCCTTCTCGGGGAACCGCTCGAGCGCCTCGGGCGAAAGGACGTAGATCCCGCAGTTGACCCAGTACGGGACGTTCGAGACCTCGCGGAACCCGGTTACGACGTCGTCGTCGGTCAGGTCGACCTGACCGAACTGCGAAGGGGGCTGGGCGACGGTGATCGTCGCTGCGGCCTCGGTCGTGCGGTGCCACTCGAGCAAGCCCACGAAGTCGGCGTCGACGAGCTCGTCCCCGTTCATCGCGAGCACGTCGCCCGTCTCCTGCCGTACGCCGGCCGCGAAGCGAATGCCCCCGCCACGGCCGAGCCGCTCGGGCTCACCGGCGCACACGACCTCGACCCCCAGGTCGCCGAGACGCGAGTCGAACCCCTCCTCCTGTCCGGCGAAGCAGCTGATGATCACGCGCTCGACGCCGGCTTGCCGCATCCTGCCGATCTGCCACGCCAGGAGCGGCCGCCCGCCGACCGGGACGAGCGACTTCGGCAGCCCGGCGGCGGCGTCGCCGAGGCGCTCTGCCATCCCGCCCGCGAGGACGATTGCCTCCATCAGTGCGCCTTCCGGTGATGTTGCCACGTTCCTGGTGTGCGAGGAGCAAGCCAGGCTAGGACGCAGGGAGCCCTGATACCAGCAGGTATCGGGGGGACCGAGGACGACGCGTGGCGCCGCTCATCGCGCACCAGGGACCTGGAGGACATTGCCGGAAGGGGCACTAGCCGGCAGCTCGCCCGATCGCGTCGTAGGTGAAGCCTGCCTCGCGCATCGAAGCGGGATCCAGCATGTTCCTGCCGTCGACGAGCACGGCCCGACGCATCGTCGCGCCGAGCGTCGCCCAGTCGAGGTCGGCGAGCTCGGGCCACTCCGTGACGAGCACGGCGGCATCGGCGTCCGCGACGGCGTCCGCGACGCTCTCGACCTGAACGACGCCGTGGACGCCGTCTGCGCGCGCCACCGGGTCCCAGGCGACCACGTCGGCGCCCTCGGCAAGGAGGCGGCCGGCGAGCACGAACGCCGGCGCCTCGCGGGTGTCGTCCGTGTGCGGCTTGAAGGCGAGGCCGAGGAGCGCGACCCGCCTGCCCCGCAGGGAGCCGAGGAGCTGCTTGAGCTTGCCGACCACGCGCCGCTTCTGGAGCTCGTTCACCTCGATGACGGCGTTCAGCACCTGGAAGTGATACCCAGAACTCGCCGCAAGCTGTTTCAGCGCCAGGCTGTCCTTCGGGAAGCAGCTGCCGCCGAAACCGATCCCGGCGCGCAGGAAGCTCTTGCCGATGCGGCGGTCCCAGCCGATCCCCTCGGCGACCTTGACCACGTCGGCGCCCGTCGCCTCGCAGACGTTCGCGATCTCGTTGATGAACGAGATGCGCGCCATCAGCGCGGCGTTTGCCGCCAGCTTGATCATCTCGGCCGACGCGACGTCGGCGCGCACGACCGGCGCGTCGATGCCCTCGTGGAGCTGCGCGACCGCGTCGCCGTCCGCCTCGTCGAACGCACCGATCACGATCCGATCTGGCTCCATGAAGTCGCGCACCGCGGTGCCCTCGGCGGTGAACTCGGGATTCGAGACATAGCCGACGTGTGCGAGCCCACGCGCATCCAGGCGGTGCCGCACCTTCTCGCCCGTGCCGACGGGCACGGTGCTCTTCATGCAGACGACGACCCGGCGGTCGACCTCGGGCAGCTCGTCGATCACCGTCCACACGGCGGACAGGTCGGCGTCGCCGGAGTACGTCGGCGGGGTGCCGACCGCGACGTAGACGAACTCCGCCCCGTCGATCGCCTCGTTCACGTCCGTCGTGAACGAGAGACGCTCCGCGTTCCGCGCGATCAGCTCCTCGAGGCCCGGCTCGTAGATCGGCACCTCGCCGCCCCGGAGCCGCTCGATCTTCTCGGCGACGACGTCGCGGATGACGACGTGGTGGCCGAGCTCGGTGAAGCACGCGCCCGTGACGAGGCCGACGTAGCCCGCGCCGAAGACCGCAATCTGCTTTCCACTCTCGCTCATGGCCGCGCGCAGGATAGTCGGCTCAGGCGGACTTGCTCACCTTCTCCAGCGGGCGGAGCCCCTTCGCGATGGCGATCATGGTCTCGTTCGAGAGCCGGTCGAGCAGAGAGTTGACGACCCAGTACGAGGCGCCGTCGGTGCGGAGGACGACCATGTGGAGGTGCGGGCCGTTGTAGTAGAGCTCGTACCTCCGCCCGCCGATCCGTCTCACGAAGTTGCGGTCGCCGAGTACGGGCGCGTCGTCCCAGTCGGTCATCTCGACCCCCCAGTACTCGTTCCCTCCGGCCAGCTTGTACGTGAGGCGGATCGCCTTGTGCTTGCCGTCTGGGTCGATCCGGTAGACGCGCATCGGCCGCTCGGGGTCGAGCGAGGAGCCGTCGGCGAGCTTCGTCGGCACCATCATCGGAAAGTCGATCTTGCGCCGCCAATCCCGGAGGAGATGGACGGCGTCGCTCGCGCGGTACGTCGTCACCGACGCAGGCTCGCGCTGCGGCGTCTGGTCGACCGGCGCGGACGCGAGCCGGCCGTGGAACGTCTGGCCGACGACGGCCGCGATCATCGCGCCGTTGTCGACCCGCCGGATCGCCGTCGTCGCCTTCTTCACGTCCGCCGAGCCGAACAGGTTCGCGAGCTTCTGCGCGGCCGACTTCGCACCCGACGTGCGGGGATCGAAGTACACCGTCGTGCGGAAGAAGTCGAAGCTCGGCGCATTCGCCGGCAGCCCGTTCGGCGGCAAGACCATCCGGTAGCCGCGCTGCGAGAGGAGGTAGTTCGCCGTGGAGGCGGAGCCCTCGATCCCGTTGCCGTTGAGCACGATCACGGAGGTGTCGCGCGGCGCGGGCGCGTGGCGCTTGATCTTCTCGCCGAGCGCGACCGCGGTCGCCTTCTGGGGCGAGTCGACATCCGGGTTCTGGAAGTCACGGACGGCGGTCTGGATGTTGTCCTGCGAGGTCGTCAGGTCGGCGAAGCCCTCGAGCCCCTCGATCCGCTCCTGGAAGACGTGACCCGCTGGCAGCGAGTAGGCAAGCGCGGCGTACTGGAGGACGGTGTGCGGGGGGACGTCCTTGCCGCCGCCCTGACCGACCTCGACGTTCGACGTGATCACCCTGATCAGCTGGGGCAGCTTCGTGAGCGAGAACGACGACTCGATCCGATCCTTGAGGGCCTTCACGAAGAGCTGCTGGCGGGCCGTCCGGTAGATGTCGGAGTCGGTGTGCCGGAACCGGACGAAGTCCAGTGCCTTGTACCCCGTCATGCGCTGGTAGCCGGGCTGCAGGTTGATCTTCGCGTAGCCGCTCGGGCCGCCCTGGTTGTTGTAGTAGCGCCGGTCGATGTCCATCCAGACACCGCCCAGCTTGTCGACGAGCTGGCGGAAACCCCGGAAGTTGACCGTGATGATGTAGTTGATCGGCACGCCCGTGAGCTTGCGGACGGTACGGAGCGCGCCGTTCGGGCCGCAGGTCGCGTACGCCGCATTGATCTTCGAGACGAACGGCGCGTGACCGGGACAGTCGATCTCTGCGCTCAGGTCGCGCGGGAACGAGAGGAGCGAGATCGCCTTTGTGTCCGGGTCGGCGCGGACGAGCATCAAGGTGTCCGAGCGCGATGGGGTGGTCTTCGACTCGTCCGCCCGGTGGTCGTAGCCGATCACGAGCGCGATCGCCGGCTGGCCGGGCAGCGCGACGTCCAGCGATTTCAGCGCCTCCTTGACCTCCTTCGACCTGGGCGCCACGGCGGCGACCGACTCGTGGAGGTAAAGGTATGCGCCCCCGGCGGTGCCTCCGACGAGCACACAGAGCACGAGTGCCGCCCAGCCGAAGATCTGGAGGACGAGCGAGCCTCGCCGACGCGGCGGAGGCGGCGGCTGCCGGTAGACCGTGACCGGGCCGAGCGGGCCCGGTGGGACCGTCGCACGGTTCGAGCCGTTCGACGTCGCGCCGCGGCCGACTCCTCTCTTCAGCGTCGTTCGCATGGATGGCGGGGCGCCGCGCGCCCGAAGGGGTAAAGGTAGCCGACCGATCGGCGAGGTTCGCCGGCTACGTCGTCGCGAAGACCGACGCGAGCTGCTCGGCGAGGAAGGCGATCTCCTCGGGCGTCCCCGCGCTGATCCGGAGCGCGGTGGGCGCCCCGAACGAGCCCATCGGCCGGACGATCACCCCGCGCCGTAGCAGCGCGTCGTTCAGCGTGTCCGCGTCGGTGCCGACGTCCACGAAGAGGAAGTTGCCGAGCGCGGGGCCGATCGGGTCGAACCCGTGCTCGCGGAGGACCGCGTCGAGCGCGGCCATCGACTCCCGGTTGACTGCCCGGCGGCGGGCAAGCTCCGAGGCCCCGTCGAGGCTGGCCAGCGCGGCCTCCTGCGCGGGCGTCGTCACGTCGAACGCGCGCTGCACCTTGCGGATCGCCGCAACGACGTTCGCTGGCCCTACGCCGTACCCGACGCGCAGCCCGGCGAGCCCGTAGATCTTGGAGAACGTCCGCAGCGCGAGCACATGACTGCCCTGCTTGGCGGCCTCCTCGATCGCGTCGGGGAACTCGGGGTCGTCGACGTACTCGAAGTACGCCTCGTCGACGACCGTGAGCACCTCCGGAGGCACCCCTTCGAGGAAGCGCAGGAAGTCTCTGCGCCCCGTCATCGTGCCGGTCGGGTTGTTCACCGTCGGCAGGTAGGCGAGCTTCGTGCGCGGCGTGACCGCCGCGAGCAGGTCGTCGACCACGATCCGGCCGTCGCGGAGCGGCACCCGCACCGGGCTCGCTCCGAGCTTGAGCGGGTCGAGGACGTAGCTCGGGAACGACGGCCACGGCGTCACGACCTCGTCGCCGGGGTCGAGCGTCGCCTGGCAGACGTAGCCGATCACCGCATCCGCGCCGGCGGCGACGACGGTCTCCTCGAACGCGACGCCGTGCCGCTCCGCGAGCGCCGCCCGAAGACGGTACGCCCCGCCGTCCGGGTAGCGGTTGGACTCGCCGAGCGTCTGTCCGATCGCCTCGAGTGCCTGCGGGAACGGCCCGAACGGCCCCTCGTTCGAGGCCAGCTTGACGACGTGGTCGAGGCCGACCTCGCGCTGGACGAGCTCGGCGGGCTTGCCGGGCTCGTACGGCACGAGCCCTTTGAGCGCCGGGCGGAAGAGCTCCGGCCCGGGACCCGCGATCGTCACGCCGCGACGGCCTCGGGAGTCGGCTCCGGCGTCGGCGGCAGGGGCTCGCTCGGCGGCTCCCAGCCCTCGTCGTCGGACCCGCCCGAGAGGCGCCGCCAGGCGACGAACGCCGCGGCGAGGGCACCGACCAGCAGCAGCGCCCCGAGCACCGCGCCGATCCCTCGGCGGCGCTGCGACGCGCCGGCCGCCACACCGGCGACGGCGAGCGTCGCGCGGCGCCTGAGCCACCGGCGCATGAGCCACCAGCCGAGCGCCCACATGAGGGCTTGCCGTCGGTCCGCCATGCGTGACATGCCCGAGAGCGTACTACCGCCGCCGCGGCGGCAGATGGATCGCGCGGCCGAGCGCGACGAGGCCCGCCTCCTTGATCCCCTCCGCGAACGTCGGGTGCGGCGCGACGCCGTCGGCGATCGTCTCGATCGTCGACTCGGCGTCGAGCGCGACGACCGCCTCGCCGATCAGGTCGGTCGCGTGCGGGCCGACGATCACGATGCCGAGCAGCTGCCCGTACTGCGACTCGTGGATCGTCTTGATCCACCCCGTCGTGTCGCCGGACATCACCGCGCGCGCGATCGCGATCCACGGGCAGCGCCCGACGACGACCGCGTCGCCGTGGAGCTCGCGGGCCTGCGCCTCGGTGAGGCCCGCACCGGCGATCTCCGGATCGGTGTAGATCGGCCGCGGGACGGCCGGCTCGCCGAACGTCGCCTCGTGTCCCATCGCGTTCTCGGCGGCTATCTCGCCCTCACGGAAGCCGGTGTGCGCGAGCTGCCAGTAGCCGGCGACGTCGCCGGCCGCGTAGATGTGCGGGATGTTCGTGCGACGGTGGTCGTCGGTCGCGATCCGCGTCCGGTCGAACTCGATCCCCGCCTCCTCGAGCCCGATGCCGTCGACCAGCGCGGCGCGCCCGACGGAGACGAGCATCAGGTCGCAGTCGACGGTCTCCCCCTCGCCGAAGTGGACGGTGAGGTGGTCACCGTGGTCGTCGACCTGGGTGCACTGCTTCGAGAGGTGGAGCGCGATGCCCCGCTTCTCGAACGCCTTCTTGAGCTCCTTCGCCGCGTCCTCGTCCTCCGCGGGGATCAGCGTCGGCAGCATCTCGACGATCGTCACCTCGGTGCCGAAGCGGTTGAAGATCGACGCGAACTCACAGCCGATGATCCCGCCGCCGAGGACGACGAGCCGCCGGGGCACCTCGGTCTGCGCGAGGAGCCCGGTCGAGTCGACGCACCGGGGCGAGTCGAGCCCCGGGATCGGCGGCCTGGTCGGGAACGACCCGGTCGCGACGATCGCGCTCTCGAACGCGACCTCCTCGGCGCCCTCGGCCGCGATCGCCTTCGGCCCCGTGAACCGACCCTTGCCTCTGACCCACTCGACGCCGTTCGCCTTGAACAGCGACGCGACGCCGCCCGTCATCTGATCGACGACGGCGTCCTTCCACTGGACCGCGGCGCCGAAGTCGAGCGTCGGCTCGCCGACCGAGACGCCGAGCTTCGCGAACGTATCGCGGGCGTCGTGGATCGCATGCGCGGTCTGGACCCAGGCCTTGGTCGGGATACAGCCCACGCGCAGGCACGTGCCGCCCAGCGCGGGCTCCTGCTCGATGCACGCGACCTTGCCGCCGAGCTGGGCGGCGCGGATCGCGGCCGTGTACCCGGCCGGGCCGCCTCCGAGGACGGCGACGTCGACGTTCATCCGGTATCAGTCCCTTTCGGTCGTTGGTTGCTGCTGGAGGTGCGCGAGCATCGTGACGGAATCGTCCTCCTCGCCGACCCGCTCGAAGCCGTAGCGCTCGTACAGGCCGATCGCGCCGGCGTTGTTGCGGTCGACGCTGAGCGAGATCGTGTCGTAGCCCTCCGCGCGTGCGCGGTCGAGCAGCGCTTCGAGGAGCGCCGCTCCGACGCCCTTCCCGCGGGCGTTCGGGACGACGGCGATCGCGAGCTCCGGGGTCCGCTCGTCGACGAATCCGTAGCCGCGACGATCCCGGGCGAACAGCCGGTACCAGGCGGCGCCGACAGGGAAGCCGGCGTCGATCGCGATCATCGCGGCGTCACCGGGACGGCCCCAGGCCTTCACGTAGAGCGCGACCGGCCCGGGTCCCGTGTCCTCCGGTGCGCGCTCCTTCCAGTAGTAGGCGTGGTGGAGCATGTCCCGCAGGAAGCGCACGTCCTGCGCGCCGCCGCGCCGGACGACGACACCGGTCTGCGCGGCGGTCACAGCGCGAGGGTCGGCTGCTCGATGAGCGCGACGAGCGTCTGCAGGAACGTCGCGCCGTCCGCGCCGTCGATCGCCCGATGGTCGCAGGTCAGCGCGAGGTGGACGATCGGCGCGACGTCGAGGTCGCCGTCGCGGACGACTGCCTCGTCCTCGACCGCGCCGACCGCGAGGATCGCCACCTGCGGCGGGTTGAGGACGGCGGTGAACTGCTCGACGCCGAACATCCCGAGATTCGAGATCGTGAAGGTCCCGCCCTCGAGGTCGCCGTACGTCAGCTTGTTGTCGCGCGCGCGACCGACGAGGTCGGCGCGCGTCCGGGCGATCTCCTGGACGGTCAGACGCGCCGTGTCCCGGATCACCGGGACGATCAGGCCCTGCGGCGCGGCGACGGCGATCCCGACGTTCGGCGTCGGGTGCCGGTGGATCTCCTCGCCGGTGAAGGTGGCGTTGACGGCGGCGTGACGCGTCAGCGCGACGGCAGCGAGCTTCACGAGGACGTCGTTGACGGTCGGCTTGACGTCGCCCTCCCCGAGCCGGTCGACGAGGCGCTCGCGCAGCGCGAGCGCCTCCGCCATGTCGGCCGAGACGCCGAGTTGGAACACGGGCGCGGTCCAGGCCTCGGTCAGACGCTTGGCGATCGTCTTGCGGACGGAGGTGAGCTGCACGACCTCGGCCTCCTCGGCAGGGACCCCGGCGGCCGGCGCAGCCGCGGGTGCCCCGGAGGCGGGAGCCTTCTCGACGTCCTCCGCGAGGATTCGGCCGTCCGGGCCCGTGCCGCGCACGACGGCGAGGTCGACACCACGCTCGCGTGCGATGCGCCGCGCGAGGGGCGAGGCCTTGAGCGGCGTCGACCGCTTCTCGGGCGCACCCGGAGCGGGGGTCGCCGCCTCCGCCTGCGGCGCGGGCCGCTGCTCCTCCGTCGGGGCCGGC
>DASSVY010000284.1:0-3014 GCA_035705535.1 Gaiella sp.
AGCGCGTCGTACCGAACCACCTGCGACTCCGCGTCCTCCGCGAACTCCGACGCGGCGACGACGTCCCGCGGCAGCGTCGCCTCGAAGCCGAACGGGTTCTCGCCGCGGACCTCCTCGGCCATCTTGCCGCCGATCTGGACGTCGTCGGCGCGCCCGCCGAGATGTTGGAGGACCCCGAGCTTGTCCTCGACCTTCGCGCCGCCCGCGACGAGGACGAAGGGCCGTTCGACGTCGCCGAGCAGGCGCCCGAGGTGCTCGAGCTCCCGTAGCAGCAGCAGGCCGGCGTATGCGGGCAGCAGGTGTGCGACGCCCTCGGTCGAGGCATGCGCGCGATGGGCCGAGCCGAACGCGTCGTTCACGTAGAGATCCATGCCCTCGGCCAGCCGCGCGGCCGACGCGTCCTCGTTCTTCGTCTCGCCGGGGTCGAAGCGCGTGTTCTCCAGCACGCGCACGCGCTCGTCCGGCACGAGCGCGTGGAGTCGCTCCGCGACGGGCGCGATCGCGAATGCCGGATCGGGGCCCTTCGGCCGGCCGAGATGCGAGCAGACCGCGATCTCTCGGGCGCCGCGGTCGAGCAGCAGCTGCAGCGTCGGCACAGCCGCGCGGATCCGCGTGTCGTCGGCCACCCGCCCGTCCTCGAGCGGGACGTTCATGTCGGCGCGCACGAGGACGCGCTTGTCCCCGACGTCCGCTTGCGCGACCGACCGCGGGAGCCTCACACCGAGTGGCTCAAGGCAGGAGCTTCCCGACGACGTCCACCAGCCTGCACGAGTAGCCCCATTCGTTGTCGTACCAGCCGAAGATCTTGACGGTGGTGCCGTGCGCCATCGTGAGCAGGCTGTCGAAGATGCACGAGTGGGGGTTGCCGACGATGTCGGTCGACACGAGCGGCGCCTCGCTGTACTCGAGGTACCGCTCGAGTGGCCCGCTCGACGCAGCCTCGGAGAACGCCGCGTTGACCTCCTCTTTCGTGACCTCGCGTCCGAGGGTCACGACGAGATCCGTGAGCGAGCCCGTGGGGACGGGGGCGCGAACCGAGATGCCGTCCACCTTGCCCTGGAGATGCGGAAGCACGAGCCCGATCGCCTTCGCCGCCCCCGTCGAGGTCGGCACCAGGTTGATCGCAGCTGCCCTCGCCCGCCGTAGGTCCTTGTGCGGCGCGTCCTGGAGCATCTGGTCCTGCGTGTACGCGTGGATCGTGGTCATGAAGCCGGACTCGATGCCGGCGAGGTCGTCGATCACCTTTGCGAGCGGCGCGACGCAGTTCGTCGTGCACGATGCGTTCGAGACGATGTGGTGCCGCTCGGGGTCGTAGTCGCCGTCGTTCACGCCGAGCACGACCGTGAGGTCCGGGTCCGTGGCCGGAGCAGAGATGAGGACCTTCTTCGCACCCGCGTCCAGGTGCTTCTGTGCTCCGTCCCGACCGGTGAAGAACCCCGTCGACTCGAGCACGACGTCGACGCCCAGGTCCTTCCAGGGAAGCTCGGCAGGGTCGCGAACGGACAGCAGCTGCAACTCTTCCCCGCCGGCGCGCAACACGCCGTCGCCGAGCTCGACCTCGCCGCCGAACGGGCCGAGAGTCGAGTCGTAGCGCAGCAGATGCGCCATCGTCTTCGCGTCGCCGAGGTCATTCGCCGCGACGATGTCGATGTCCGCCCCGAGCTGCTGCTGCGCGCGGAAGAAGTTGCGGCCGATCCGGCCGAAGCCGTTGATGCCGACGCGGATTGCCATTCGGTCCTCGCCCTCCGTTGTCTCGTTTCGAGCGGAGTCTAGTGGTCCTCGGCGCCCCCTCGGGTAGGCTCGCCCGATGCCGGGCGGGTACACGAAGCGGAACCTGCGGACCGAGATCGACGACCAGGCGCAGGCGTTCGGCTTCTCTCCCAACCTCGAGTTCCGGGTCGCCCGCGATGCGCTCGAGACGACCGAGTCCGCCCTGAGCTTCATGCGGCTCGCCCCGGGGTTCCGGCTGCCGTTCGGCCATCACCACGAGCTGCAGGAAGAGGTCTACGTCATCGTCAGTGGCAGCGCGAAGCTCAAGCTCGGCGACGAGATCCTCGAGCTCGAGCCCTGGGACGCGGTCCGGATCGCCCCCGGCGTCGTGCGTGACATCGAGGGCGGCGACGAGGGCACCGAGCTGCTCCTCTTCGGCGCACCGCGTGTCCCGCCCGGCGACGCCGTCACCGAGAAGGACTGGTGGGTGGATTGAGCTGACGGCGGCCTGGTTGGCCGTTGCGACCGCGACAGCCGACGCCTTCAGGGATGTGCCCCGCCGCAGGCGGGGATCCGAGCGGCGGATTCCGCTCCTGCGGAATCCGCCTTGCGAACAAGAACAGGTGGGCTGAGGGAGGAGCTCCGAGGAGATCCCCTCCCTCACGAGCGCGCTCCGGCACCGGGCGGTGGACGGGGTCTGGTTCCGCCGCCCGGGAGCGCGAGCCCACCGTGAGGAGTATGGGTCCTGCGTGGCCCCTGCTTCAACCCGTGCGTGAGCGCTCCGCGTCGGTCTCCTCGGCGAGGGCGACGAGCCGTCCGAGGCGCGCGGCCATCGCTGCCTTGGTGACAGGCGGATCCGCCCGGGAGGCGAGCTCGCGCGAGGAGAGCGACGGATGCCGCCGGCGCAGGTCGGCAGCCGCCCGCAGGGCCGGAGTGAGCGCATCGAGAACGCCCTCGCGCTCGAGCCGGTGGACGGCATCGAGCTGTGTCCGGGCCGAGCGGCTCTGGCGCACGAGGTTGGCGTGATCCGCGTTCGCGAGGCGATTCGCCTCGGCCCGCAGTTCGGCGACGAGAGCCCGCTCCTCGAGGGAGAGCACCGTGTCGGACGCTCCCGCCGCGGCCAGGTACGCCTCGATCGCCTCCCAGCTCTTCGCGTATGCGATCGAATGCGAGCCCCGGTCGGCGACACGGAGGCGCACGCCGGTCGCGGATGCGACGCTCCGGACGAACGCGGCGCCGCCGTGGAGCGGCGTCCTGATCTCGAGGTGAGGCGACGCAGGGCCGCTCAGCGAGCCGCCGCCCAG
>DASSVY010000285.1:0-2024 GCA_035705535.1 Gaiella sp.
AGCCCGGAGCGGAGCTCGGGCGGGCGGTTGCGGAGGACCCGGTCGCGAAGGAGATCGTCGAGCTCGCCCGCCCGCTCGAGGGACTGACCCGAGCGGACTCGATCCACGCGGCCGGCGTCGTGATCGGCGCGGAGCCTTTGATCGACGTCGTCCCGCTCCAGCAGAAGGGACCGGAGGCCGAGGTCGTCACGCAGCTCTCGATGAAGAACGTCGAGGCGCTCGGCCTGCTGAAGGTCGACTTCCTGGGCCTCCGCAACCTCGACGTGATCGACAAGGCGGTCGAGCTGATCGGCGGCGTCGACATCGGGACGATCCCGCTCGACGACCGGAAGACCTACGAGATGCTGGCGCGCGCCGAAGCGACGGGGGTCTTCCAGTTCGAGTCGTCGGGGATGCGCGACGCCCTGCGCTCGGTCAAGCCGACGGAGTTCGAGGACCTGATCGCGCTCGTCGCGCTGTATCGGCCGGGTCCGATGCAGTACATCCCGACGTACGCGGCGCGGAAGAACGGCCGGGAGGCGGTCACGTACATCGACCCGCGCCTCGCGCCGATCACCGGCGACTCGTACGGGATCTGCATCTACCAGGAGCAGTACATGCAGATCGCGAAGCAGCTCGCAGGCTTCGAGCCCGCAGAGGCCGAGACGCTGCGCCGCGCGATCGGCAAGAAGATCCACGAGCTGATGGCGTCGCTCAAGGGGAAGTTCCTCGACGGCTGCGCCGCGAACGACGTGCCGCCCGGGGTCGCCGACCAGCTGTGGAAGGACATGGAGTCGTCGCAGGACTATTCCTTCAACAAGGCGCACGCCGCCTGCTACGCGCTGATCGCGTACCGCACCGCGTGGCTGAAGGCGAACCATCCCTGCGAGTACATGGCGGCGCTCATCTCGAGCGTGATGAACACGAAGGACCGTGTGCCGTTCTACGTCAACGCGTGTGACGAGATGGGGATCGACGTGCTGCCGCCCGACGTCAACTCGTCCGCGGTCGACTTCGCCGTCGTCGAGGGCAAGATCCGCTTCGGGCTCAACGCGGTGAAGAACGTCGGCGAGACCGCGGCGCAGCGCATCGTGGCCGCGCGCGAGGAGGGCGGGCCGTTCGAGTCGATCTGGGACTTCACCGAGCGGGTCGACCCGCAGGTCGTGAACAAGCGCTCGCTCGAGTCGCTCGTGAAATGCGGCGCACTCGACTCGTCGGGCGCCTCCCGCATGGGGATGCTCGCTGTGCTCGAGCAGGCGCTCGCGCACGGCCAGAAGCTCGCGCAGGACCGGCTGATCGGGCAGTCGTCGCTCTTCGACGGGATGCTCGACCAGGCCGACGCAACCGTCTCCAAGCATCACCCGCCGGTGCCGCAGAGCGAGTTCACCAAGGACGAGCTACTGCGACTCGAGAAGGAGACGCTCGGGCTCTACGTCTCCGAGCACCCGCTGTCGGGCGTCCGCGACCAGCTGCGCCGCAAGACGGACGCGACCCTCGCGGAGCTCGAGCGACGTCGCGACGGAGAGGTCGTCACCGTGGGCGGGATCGTCACCGACACGAAGCAGGTGACGACGAAGCGCGGCGAGCCGATGGTGTTCCTCGCGCTCGACGACCCCACGGGCTCGGCCGAGGTGGTCGTCTTCAACTCGACGTACCAGGCCGCGCGCGAGCTCTGCGTGGCCGACCGGATCCTCGTCGTCAAGGGCCGGGTCGACCACAAGCAGCAAGGGGAGACGAAGCTGATCGCGCTCGAGGTCGCGGCCTTCGAGGCGATCGCCGAGCGTCGAGACGTCCGTTTCCAGATCGACGCCACGCAGGCGCGCGCGGGGATCATCGGGGAGCTCGCGCTGCTGCTCAAGGACTTCCCGGGGGAGTGCCCGGTCTACCTCGATCTGAAGACGTCGGAAGGCCCGAAGACGCTGTTCGTCGGGGCGTACAAGGTCAAGCCGACGCCGGACCTGCTCGCCGAGGCGAAAGCTCTGCTGGGCGAGGCGTCGATCGCCTAAAGAGATTCGTCGGCAAGCCGCGCGGCCAGCGCCTCGAGC
>DASSVY010000286.1:0-3171 GCA_035705535.1 Gaiella sp.
GCCTCGATGTCGTGCTGACGCTCTACGACGCGCCGCGATGCCCCTACTGCGCTCGGACGCGCATCGTCCTGGCGGAGAAGGGCGTGCCGTACGAGACGGTGACGATCGATCTGGCGAACCGGCCGGCTTGGCTCCTCGAGCGCAACCCTCCCGACGGCCGCGTCCCGGTGCTGGAGGACGACGGCTGGGTGCTGTCCGAGTCCTCGGTCATCGACGAGTACCTCGACGAGCGATACCCCGAGCCTGCGCTGCTGCCCGTCGACCCGGGCGAGCGGGCGGTCGCGCGCTTCTTCGTCTTCCGGTTCGACGAGCTCGGCGACCCGTACTACGCCCTCCGCCGCGGCGAGGCCGGAGCGGCCGAGCGGCTGGCGCATGCGCTCGCGGATCTCGACCACACGCTCGCGACGATGCCGTTCCTCACCGGCCGCGCGTTCGGTCTCGCCGATGCCGCGTACGTCCCGTGGCTTCTCCGATTGCGCGACATGATGGGTGTCTCGCTCGACGCCTATCCGGCGCTGGCAGCGTGGCTCGACCGCTGTTGCGAGCGCCCGTCGGTCGCGGCAGAGGTCGAGACCGTCGCGTCGCTCGCGGCGTGAGCGACGTCGGCATCCAGGAGCTGGCGAGCAGGCTCGGCGAGCCGGGCCTCGTCGTGCTCGACGTCCGGCGACCAGAGGAGTTCGCAGGGGTGCTGACCGCGCCGTGCGACCCGCGACCTGGCCGCATCCCCGGCGCGAGGAACCTCGAGGTCACCCTCCTGCTCGGCGCCGGCGACGATGCTGCCGTGCGGGAGCTCGTCGGCGAGCCGCCGGGTGTCGAGGTGATCGCCTACTGCCACTCCGGCAGCCGCTCGGGGCTCGCCGTCCAGGTTCTCGCCGCGGCCGGCTACACGGCCCGGAACTACGTCGGTTCCTGGCACGAGTGGTCGCGCGACCCGAGCCTGCCCGCCGAGACCGGCCCTACGAGCTGAGGCGTCCCGCCTCGTCGAGGAAGGCGTTGCAGAGCGCCCGGCCCTGCGCGTTCCACGTCTCGAGGTAGCGGTCGGTCTCGGCCTCGAGCTCCGCGACCGGCTTCGGAAGCTCCGCCTTTCCGTGCTCGAACCAGGCGTCGAGCATGGCCCGCTCCACCTCGGGGTGGAACTGGACGGCCCAGGCCCGCTCGCCCAGACGGTACGCCTGCCGGGTGGCGGCGCTGGCCGCGAGCTGGACCGCGTTCTCGGGAAGCTCGAACGTGTAGTAGTGCCACTGGAACGCGTCGAGCCGGCTCGCCATGGTGCCGAGCACCGGATCGGCCTTGCCCTCGTCGTTCAGCTCGACCGTGAACCAGCCGACCTCCCCGGTCTCGGCCGGGCCGATCCATGCGCCCGCCGCGCGGGCGATCAGCTGCGCGCCGAGGCAGACGCCGATCGTCGGAGTGCCCTGCTCGAGCGCCTGCTCGATGAACGAGACCTCGCTCCCGAGCCACGGGTGCTCGGCGTCCTGATCGGGATGCATCGCCCCGCCGAACACCATCACCGCGTCCCAGCGCCCCGGATCGCCGGGCGCGGGGTCGCCGTCTGCGACGACCCAACGCTCGAGCTGGTCGCCGCGCTCGACGACCACGCGCTCGAACAGCCCGCCGCCGCCGGTGACGGTCGGGTCGTGGACGACCGAGAGCACGCGCATGCGAGCGACTGTAGCCGCGTGCCGCCGGCCCAGGACTCGCTCAGAAGAGCGTCAGCTCGGTCGGCGGAGGCTCGATCCCGCCGGCGGCCGGAACACCCGACTCGTCGAGCAGCCCGCGCAGGATCTGCGCGCTGCGCGGCGCGAAGTCGTCGCGGTTGTTGTTGAACATCGCGTAGACCTCCTCCGCCTCGTCGGCGAGCCGCGCGAGCGGCTCGACCCACTCGTCGAGCTCCTCCGTCGAGTAGAGCCAGTCGAACCGCTCCGCCGCGCTCTCCGCCCCGCGGATGTTCCACGTCTTCGCGTTCCGACCGTGGAAGCGGACGTACGCGACGCGGTGCGTCGCGGCGGCGACCCGCGGCGAGACGTTGGACGCCCGGGTGCGCGGGCTGTCGAGCGACACGTAGGCGAGGTCGTGACGCTCGAGGAACTCGAGCGTGTCGGCGCGCTCCTCCTCGTCCATCCACGAGCGATGCCGGAACTCGACGAGCGGGACGAGCGGTGCGAGCCGCTCGGGCGCGCGTGCGAGCTCCACCTTCGCGGCGGTCGACTTGACGAACCTCGGGTGGTACTGGAGCAGCACGCCGCGTAGCTTCCCCGAGAGCTCGAGCGGCTCGAGCGCCGCGCGGAACTCGCGGAACGCCGCGTCGGTCGGCTCGCCCTCGTGCCACGTCATCGCCGCCGACGCCTTGACGTGGAACGTGAACGCGTCGGGCGTCCGCCGCGCCCAGCGCTCGGTCACCGCCGGGTCCGGAAGCGCGTAGTACGGCGAGTCGACCTCCACCACGTCGAACCGCTCGGCGTAGTAGCGGAGCCGCTTCTCCGCGGTCGAGACGCCCCGGGGATACCAGGCCGCGAGGAGCCCCTGGTCGGCCCAGCTGCACGTCCCGATGCGCACCGTCGCGGGCACGACGGGGACGATAGGCGCCGGGCCGCACAGCCCTGCCCCGAATGCGTATCGTCTGATGTGGGAGCCCAAGTGCCGGTCGGCACGTCGGGAGGGGGAAGGCAAGGGAAGGTTGGAGATGGGTGAGTCATTCGACCGATCGACGTCGCCACATCAGGCGACTAACGGCGACGGCGAGGCGCTCGTCGCGGCGTTGCTGCCGTCGACGGCGACACCGGAGCGCGACGCGCCGCGCGAGCCGGCTCCGCCGGAGTGGGAGTACCGCACCGAACTGCTCGAGCACGGCTTCATGGGCTTCGGGAAGGAGCAGGTCGACATGCAGAAGCTCCAGGCCCGGCTCGACACGCTCGGCCATGACGGCTGGGAGCTCGTGCACGTCTCCTGGAACCACCGCGTGCGGCGCAAGCACGGGGGGCACCTCCTGATCTTCAAGCGCCCGAAGGACTGAGCGCCCGAAGCCGCCGGATCAATCCGGGAACGCGATCGTCGAGTCGGCCGCGACCATTCCCGCGTTGAGCTCGTGCGCGCGTACGATCGTCCTCCCGAACGGGACGAGCGCGGCGCCGGCCATCTTGAAGTCGGCGATCCCGAGCGGGATCCCGATGA
>DASSVY010000287.1:0-8067 GCA_035705535.1 Gaiella sp.
CACGGGCTCGACAGTCGTCGGCGAGGTGCTCACCGCGAGCCCTGGGACGTGGACCGGGGCCGGGATCACGTTCGCGTACCTCTGGTCGCGCTGTGACACGACCGGCGCGGGATGCGTGGATATCACGACCGCGACCCAGAGCACGTACACGCTCGTCACGGCCGACTCCGGCAAGACGCTCCGGGTGAAGGTCACCGGGACAAACGCGAGCGGCTCGAACTCCGTCACGTCCGCGCAGACCGGCGTCGTGACCTCGGGGTCCGCGCCGCCCAGCACGGGCTGCCCCACGGGCACCGGGCCGATCGACGTCAAGGACATCACCCCGCCCGCACGGCTCTCGATCGACAAGCAGCAGATCGTGCCGAGCCCGGTGACGAAGTCGACGCAGACGATCCGGATAAGGCTGCACGTATCGGCCTGCAAGGGCAGGTCGGTCGAGGGCGCGCTCGTGTATGCCACTCCGACGCCGTATCAGCAGTTCGCGGCGACGGAGCAGCCGACGGCCGCCGACGGCTGGGCGATCCTCACCATGCGCCGGCTCCGGTACTTCCCGGCCAGCAACCAGCAGCAGCTGCTGGTCGTCTTCACCCGAGCCCGCAAGGATGGAGAGGACCTGCTCGCCGGCATCTCGACCCGCCGGTTGATCTCGTTCAAGGTGAACCTCAAGCAGTAGCGGCGCCGTGGGAGGGCCGCCGCCCGGCGGCCCTCCCACCGTCCGACATCGATTCGCTCGACGCTCGTGTCGGGCGCGGCCGGCACACATACGGCACGAAGCCGTGGCGAAGACGTCGCAGTTCCACCGCTAGCGTGACATCAGGGACACGGGAGTGCCCCTGGGGGAGGTTGGGCGGCTGGTCGGTGCGTCGGCGGCGGTGCGAGCCGGCGCTAGCCTGGGCCGATGAGGATCGAGGCGACCGGGGACTCGGCGCGCGGCGATGCGTACGCGTACGCGCGGCTGGTCGTCGAGGGCGAGCGGATCGTCGAGGCCGATGCGCCCGGGATGGAGCGTCCGCTGGCCGGCCTCACGTTGCTCGAGGCCGCGGCGGTTCCGGGCGACACGCTCGCCGCCGACGCGGTCGCAAACGCTCTCGCGGGGGTGTTCCGGGCGGCATCGAGGCCGGGACGGATCGCGGTCGCGATGAGCGGCGGGGTCGACAGCGCGGTCGCGCTCGTGCGCGCCGGTCGGGACGCGATCGGTGTGACGCTCCGGCTCTGGCTCGACCCGGCGGGCCCGACGAGTGAGCGGGCCTGCTGCTCTCCCGACGCCGTCGTGCGCGCCCGTGAGACCTGTCACGCCCTCGGGCTCCCGCACGTCACGCTCGACCTGCGCGAGGCGTTTCGCGCAACCGTCGTCGACTCGTTCGTCGAGGGGTACGCAACGGGGACCACGCCGAACCCCTGCATGCGGTGCAATGGGCACTTCCGCTTTCGCGAGCTCGTCGAGTTCGCGCATCGCGCGGGCGCCGACGTGCTCTGGACGGGGCACTACGCCCGGATCGTGGAGCGCGCCGGCAAGCGGCTCGTCGCGCGTGCAGCCGATCCCGCGAAGGACCAGTCGTACATGCTCGCGACCGTCGACCCGGGCACGCTCGCGCACGTTGAATTTCCCCTGGGCGACGCCACGAAGGCCGAGGTTCGGGCCGAGGCGACTGTGGCGGGGCTCGCCGTCGCGCGGCGTCCCGAGAGTCAAGAGGCGTGCTTCCTGGCGGGCGGCGACTACCGCTCGTTCCTCGGACGACATGGAGTGCCGCGCCGCGCCGGCGCGATCGTCGACGAGTCGGGAACGGTGGTCGGGCGCCACGACGGGATCTGGCAGTTCACGCCAGGTCAGCGTCGCGGAATCGGTGTTGCAGCCGCGGAGCCGCTCTACGCGCTTCGCGCGGATCCGGTCACGAACACGCTCGTCGTCGGCCGCCGTGAGGCTCTCGGCACCGACCGAGTTCGCGCCGAGGGAAGCCTCTACGTGCCGGTTACGCGTGCCCAGGCGAAGCTCCGCTATCGATCTGCTCCGGTCGAGGCGAGGGTCGAGGAGGTCGATGGAGGGTTCACGCTCGCACTCGACGAGGCCGTCGAGGCGGTCGCACCCGGCCAGGTCGCCGTCCTCTACGACGACGACGCGGTCGTCGGCGCAGGCGTCATCCGCCGCACGGGACCGGACTGACGCGGAAGCGCGTCCACCGGCCCGGCCAGGAGTGCCCGGTCGGGCAACCGGGTAGGATCTCGCGCGATGACCGTCGCCTTCTCCGCCGGTGACGCCGCGTACTGGGCGCTCGCGATCTTCCTGGTGCTCCTCGGGGTGGGGTCGCTGATCGCCCTCCTCAAGCTCGGCAGGCTCTTCGACCGGATCTCGTCGCTGGTCCGGGGGGCGGAGCGCGACGCGCTCCCCGTCGTGGTGAAGACCGGCGGGACCGTCGACCGCGTCAACTACCAGCTCGACAAGCTGGACACCGTCACCGACAGCGCCGTCTCGATGGCCGACAGCGCCGACACGGCCGTCAGGGCAGTGTCGACGGCCATCTCGGCGCCGGTCGAGAAGGTCTCGGGGCTCGCCGCGGGCGTCGCGCACGGCTTTTCGTCGTTCAAGAGGTCGCGGAACGTCTCGGATGCGATGGATGCGGCCAAGGACGCCGCACGGCGCCGCCAGCAGGACCTCGCCGACGATCTCCGTGGCGCCGGGCCGACGCCGCCGTCGACGGAACGCCCGACCCCGACCCCGACGCCCACTCCCGAGCCGAAGCCGGATCCCTGGCCGAAGCCGCCTCCGACGCCACGCCCCGACCCGGCCCCGGTTCCGCCCGACGAGCTTCCCTGAGCGCGCGCCGCTCGCGGGCTATCCCTTCGAGCGGAGATCGGAGAGCCGGGAAAGCCCCGGGGTACGATCGTCGCCATGCGCACCACCGCAGAGCTCCGCGAGGGCTTCCTCTCGTTCTTCGAGTCGAAGGGCCACCTGCGCCGGCCGTCGGCGTCGCTGATCCCGCGCGCCGACGATCGGTCCACGCTTCTGACGAGCGCCGGCATGCAGCCGCAGATGCCGTTCTTCCTCGGTCTCGAGCCGCCGCCGGCCCCGCTCACGACGACCGTGCAGAAGTGCTTCCGCACGCCCGACATCGAGGAGGTCGGGCTCGACACGTACCACCTGACGTTCTTCGAGATGCTCGGCAACTTCTCGTTCGGGCAGTACTTCAAGGACGGCGCGATCGAGTACGCGACCGAGTTCGTCCGTGATCATCTGAAGCTCGACTGGGACCGCCTGTGGGTCAGCGTCCACGCCGGTGACCCCGAGTTGGAGCTCGGGCCCGACGAGGTCGCGATCGAGCACTGGGAGCGGATCGGGATGCCGCCCGAGCGCATCGTGCGGCTCCCGTCGTCGGAGAACTTCTGGTCCGTCGGCGGACCGGGGCCGTGCGGGCCCGACTCGGAGATCTACTACGACTGGGGCCCAGAGGCCGGCTGCGGCGAGCCCGACTGCCTCCCCGGCTGCACGCGGTGCGAGCGCTTCCTCGAGTTCTGGAACCTCGTGTTCATGGAGTACGAGCTCCATCCCGACCGCACGCTGACGCCGCTCCCGCAGCAGAACATCGACACAGGCCTCGGGCTCGAGCGAACCGCGCGGATCGTGCAACAGGTGCCGTCCGTGTACGACACCGACGGCTACCAGCTGGTCATGTCGTGGATCGCAGCGCAGTCCGGTGTCGCGTACGGCGACACGCCCGCCGCGACGAAGGCGCATCGGATCCTCGCCGACCACGGCCGGGGGACGACCTTCCTCGTCGGAGACGGTGTCGTCCCCTCGAACGAGGGCCGGGGCTACGTCCTGCGGCGGATCATCCGGCGCGCAGTGCTCCAGGCGCGACGGATCGGCCTCGAGGAGCTCTACCGGCTGACCACCGTCGTCACCGAGCAGATGGGGGACGCCTACCCGGAGCTCGGCGAGAGGCACGCGGCGATCGAGGACGTCGTCCGGCGGGAGGAGGAGCGGTTCACGGAGACGCTCGAGCGCGGCACGAAGCTCTTCGAGGAGCTCGCCGGGGTCGAGGCAATCAGCGGCGAGCAGGCGTTCACCCTCGCGACGACGTACGGGTTTCCGATCGAGCTCACCACGGAGCTGGCGGAGGAGCGCGGGCAGGCCGTCGACGTGGACGCATACCGCGCCGAGATGGAGCGCCACCGCGAGATCTCGCGCGGCACCGGGGAGCGTGGGCTCGCCCAGCGCGCGGCCGACTTCGCGCGCGATGCCGGGTTCGAGACCGAGTTCGTCGGGTACGGGAAGGTCGACGTGCTCACGCAGCTCGGCGCCCTTGAGGAGCTCGACGACGGAACCTTTCTCGCGAAGCTCCGCGAATCGCCCGTCTATCCGGCAGGCGGCGGCCAGGTGACCGACCCGGGTTGGATCGAGCGGGACGGTGAGCCCTCCGTGCGCGCGGAGCTCGTCGAGGCGTACCGATTCGACGGCGACCAGGTGCTCGTCTTCCGCGGGGAGGGCTTCGCGGTGGGGGATCGCGTGCGCGCCGTCGTGCCCTGGAACGTCCGTTTCCCGACCATGGCGAACCACACCGCGACGCATCTCCTGCAGGCGGCTCTGCGCGAGGTGCTGGGCGAGCATGTGAAGCAGGCAGGCTCGGCGGTGCGGCCCGACAAGCTCCGCTTCGACTTCACCCACACGGCCCCGCTGACCGCCGACGAGCGCGACGCGATCGAGCAGCGCGTCAACCGGGCGATCTTCGCGAACGCGCCGGTCCACACGTTCGAGACGACGCTCGACGAGGCCCGGAAGCTCGGCGCAATGGCGCTCTTCGGGGAGAAGTACGGTGACGTCGTCCGCGTCGTCGAGGTCCCTGGCACGTCGACCGAGCTCTGCGGCGGGACGCATGTCCGCACGACGGCGGAGATCGGCTCGTTCGCGATCCTGAGCGAGAGCTCCGTCGGCGGCGGTGCGCGCCGGATCGAGGCGGTCACGTCGGGCGAGGCGTGGGCGGCGCTCCGCGGGCGGGCCGAGGACGCCGAGGCGCTTCGGGCAGCGCTCGAGGAGACACGCAAGGAGCTCAAGCGAAAGCCGACCGTGGCGGCCTCGACCGCCGACCCGGACGTGAAGGTGGAGCCGGTGAACGGCGTGAACCTCGTCGTCGACACGGTCGACGGGCTCGACGGCGACGCGCTGCTCGAGCTCTCCGACCGCTTCAAGCAGCGCCACGCCCCCGCCGCGGTGGTGCTCGGCTCGTCGGGCGGCGGCAAGGTGAGCCTCGTCGCGAACTTCGACCAGGCAGTTGCGGAGCGCGTGAGCGCGTCCGACGTGATCCGCGGGGCGGCGCCTCTCGTCGGGGGAGGAGGAGGCGGGCGCCCGACGATGGCGCGCGCGGGCGGCACGGACGCCGAGAAGCTGCCCGAGGCGCTCGCCGAGGCCGAGCGGCTGATCCGCGCGGCGCTGTAGATGGTTGATCGGAAATTAGCGCGAACCGGATGGCGCCCCAGACACGGCGCCGGATCGACCCGTTCGGTTCCGGCGCGTACCTTCGGGTACGCGCCGAAACCGACCGGGTCGCCCTGCTTGGTCTGGGACACCCCCGGACGTCACGCCAATTTCCGATCAACCATCTAGCGCCCATGCGCGTGCTCGCACTCGACTTCGGCTCCGCACGTACCGGGGTCGCCGTCTCCGACCAGACCGGGACGCTCGCGCGACCGGTCGGCGTCGTCGAGCGGGCCGCGAGCGACGCGGGCCTTCTCCGGCTCGCGGAGCTCGTCGCGGCGGAGGAGGCCGAGCTCGTCGTCGTCGGGCTTCCGTTGACGCTCCGCGGCGAGCGCGGCGCGCAGGCCGAGGAGACCGAGGCGTTCGTCGGCGCGCTCCGCGCACGGCTCGACGTTCCGGTCGAGACCTACGACGAGCGCTTCACGACCGCGCTCGCGCAGCAGACGGCCGGACGAGCGCCCGAGGACGCGGTCGCCGCGGCACACCTGCTCCAGGGCTGGCTGGAGCGCGGCCGATGAGGCGCGTCCTCGCGCTGGTCGTCGCGATCGCGCTGGTCGCGGTCGGCATCTTCGCGGCCACAGCCTGGGTCTCCGGCGGGGACGACGAGGCCGCTCCGCCCCCACCGACCACGACCGGCCCGCCGCCGCTCGCGCAGCTGAAGATCATCTTCCCGGAGGGCTTCACGGTCCGCGACATGGCCGATCGGGTCGCCGCCGTCCGGCAGATCGCCATCGACAAGCGGCGCGTCACGCCCCGGCTGACGCGCCAGGCGTACCTCCGCGCCGTGAACGAGGCGGTGCCGCCGCCGGGCTTCCGGAAGGACGCGAAGCGCGGGTCGCTCGAGGGCTTCCTCTTCCCGGCGCTCTACGAGTTCACGCAGGAGACGAGCGCGAGAGAGCTCGTCTCCGACCAGCTGCGTGCGTTCCGGCAGCGCTTCGCCGCCGTCGACCTCCGTTACGCGCGCTCGAAGAACCTGACGCCGTACGACGTGCTGATCATCGCCTCGATGATCGAGAAGGAGACCGCCGTGCCTCGTGAGCGGCGGCTCGTTGCCGCGGTGATCTACAACCGGCTCCGCAACCGGATGCCGCTCGGGATCGACGCGACGATCCGCTACGGGCTCGACATCCCCGGGACGCAGTCGCTCACGAAGCAGGCGCTCGCGAGCGACTCGCCGTACAACACGCGCCTGCGCGCCGGCCTGCCCCCGACGCCGATCGCCAACCCCGGTCTCGCGTCGCTCCGTGCCGCGGCGAACCCGGCCAGGAACGTCGACTACCTCTACTACGTGCGCAAGCCGAAGTCGCTCTCGCACTACTTCACGGCGAACGAGAGCGACTTCCTGCGGAAGGTCTGCGAGTACGGCTACGCCTGCAAGTAGCAGGACGCGTCCTCAACGAACGACGTGCCGCTACCACGCCGCGACTCTCCTCGATCGCCCGTCGTAGGATCCGGCCGTGGCGCTCGACCCCGGCAACGTCGTCCAGAACGCGATCTACCTCTCCGGCGGAACGCCCTGGCCGGTCGGCTTCGACGCGTGGCACGAGCGTGCGCGGGAGACGCTCGAAAACACCGCGTACGACTACGTCGCCGGTGGCGCCGGGGCCGAGGAGACGATGCGGGCGAACGTCGACGCCTTTCGCCGTCGAGCGCTCCGGCCGCGGATGCTCGTCGGGACCGCCGAGCGCGACATCTCGGTCGAGGTGCTCGGGCTCCGCTCGCCTGCCCCCTTTCTCTTCGCACCCATCGGCGTTCTCTCGATCGTCCATCCCGAGGCAGAGCGCGCAGTGGCGGGTGCAGCCAGGGCGACGGGCGTGCCCATGGTCCTCTCGAGCGCCGCGTCGATGTCGCTCGAGGAGATCGCGTCGCTCGACCCGCCCCGCTGGTTCCAGCTCTACTGGTGGGGCGATCCCGAGCTCGCCGAGAGCCTCGTCCGGAGGGCCGAGGCCGCCGGGTATGGCGCGATCGTGCTCACGGTCGACACCCTGAACCTCGGCTGGCGGCCGCGGGACCTCCGGAACGGCTACCTCCCGTTCCTCAAGGGTCAGGGGCTCGGACAGTTCTTCTCGGACCCGGCGTTCCTCGGCCGGCTCGAGTCTCCGCCCGAGGAGAACCTCGTCACCGCCTCGCTGATGGCCCTCTCGGCCTTCCCGAACCTCTCCCTGACCTGGGACGATCTCGCGCGGCTCCGCGAGTGGACGTCGCTGCCGATCCTGCTGAAGGGGATCGTTCGCGGCGACGACGCGCGTCGGGCGCTCGAGCACGGGATCGACGGCATCGTCGTCTCGAACCACGGCGGTCGCCAGGTCGACGGCTCGATCGCCGCGCTCGACGGGCTCGTCGACGTGCGCGAGGCGGTCGGGCCCGACGCGGTCGTGCTGATGGACTCCGGGATTCGCACGGGCGCAGACGTCGTCAAGGCGATGGCGCTCGGCGCAAACGCGGTACTGCTCGGCCGACCGTTCGTCTACGGCCTGGCGGTCGGCGGGCAGGAGGGCGTCGAGACCGTGATCGCGCAGCTCGCGGCCGAGGTCGACCTGACGATGGCGCTCTCCGGCGCCCGCAGCGTGGCCGACCTCGATCCGTCGTTCGTCGCGTGA
>DASSVY010000288.1:0-2776 GCA_035705535.1 Gaiella sp.
AAGTAACGTCGCTATACATGTTGAAGTGTCGGTGGAGGCGAGGAGCGAGAGCAGGGCGGCGGCACGCCGCGCGCGCGCCCACTCGGCCGAGCCGCCCACCCTCGAGCTGGTCCTCAAGCGGAACGCCGTCGAGCGGCTGAAGCGGGAGAAGAGCCCGCTCGGGATCCTCGGCGAGCTGCCCGCCCTCGTCGCGATGGGGTACGCGGACATCCCCGAGGAGGACATCGTCCGCATGAAGTGGTGGGGCCTCTACCACGACAAGCCGAAGGTCGGCACCTTCATGCTCCGAATCAAGCTGCCGGCTGGGCGCATCACCCCTGCGCAGCTCCGGGCCGTCGGCGGCCTCTCGAACGAGCACGGCAAAGGCGCCGGCGAGCTGACGACCCGTCAGACGATCCAGCTCCACAACCTCACGCTCGCGTCCCTCCCCGAGGTCTTCGCGGAGCTCGATCGCGTCGGGCTGACGACCGCCGGGGGCTGCGGCGACGCCGTCCGGAACACCACCGGCTGCCCGCTGGCGGGGGTCACCCGTCACGAGCTGTTCGACGTCACTCAGGTCCTCGACGAGGTGACGAGCTTCTTCTACGGGAACCCGGACTACTCGAACCTCCCGCGGAAGCACAAGATCTCGATCTCCGCCTGCGTCGACCGCTGCAACGCCCCCGAGATCAACTGCATCGCGCTCGTCGGCTGCGTACGGGACGGCGAGAACGGCTTCGGCGTCCTCGTCGGCGGAGGGCTCTCCTCCGTCCCGCGGCTCGCGCGCGACCTCGGCGTGTTCGTGCGCGTCGACGAGGCGCTTCCCGTGCTGCGGGCACTGCTCGACGCGTGGCAGGAGGACCTCCGATACCGCGTCTCGCGGGTCAAGGCGCGGCTCAAGTTCATGGTCGACGACCTCGGCCCGGAAGGGATGCGCGCCGAGGTCGAGCGCCGGCTCGGCTACGCGCTCCCCGACTTCGCGCTCCCACCCCACCCCGGCACCCGAGCCGACCACCTGGGCGTCACCCCCGAGCACGAGAACGGCGTCGTCTCGCTCGGGGTCCCGGTTCACGTCGGCTTACTCTCCGGCGAGCAGATGCTCGCGCTGGCGGACGTCGCCGAGCGGCTGGGACGCGACCTCCGCGTCACGCGCCAGCAGAACATCGTCGTCACCGGAGTCGCGGCGGAGGACGTCGACGCGGCTCGTGCGTCGATCGAGGAGACGACCGGCCTCTCGTTCGACGCCAACCCGATCCGCGGTGGCTCGATCGCGTGCACCGGCGAGCCGCACTGCAACTTCAGCGTGACCGAGACGAAGACTCGTCTCGACGCGCTGATCCAGGAGCTCGAGCGGCGCTTCGGCGAGGACGTCGCTCCCCTGCGGCTCGCGCTCGACGGCTGCCCGCACGCGTGCGCGCACCACTGGGTCGGCGACATCGGCTTCCAGGGCTCGACTGTGCGGGACGACGCCGGGAAGCGGCAGCAGGCGTACGAGGTCTACCTTCGGGGCGGGCTCGGCGCCGACGCGGCGATCGGCCGTGCGCTGTTCCGACGAGTGCCGACGGACGAGCTCGACGGGGTCGTCGGAGGGCTCGTCGCCGGCTGGCTCGACGGGCGGCAGCCCGACGAGTCGTTCCAGGGGTTCGCCGACAGGCTCACCGACGCGGAGCTCGGCGCGCTGGTGGGCCGCGAGCCCGCGGCCGCGCGGGAGGCCGCATGAGCATCGCCGAGCCGCTGGACGACCTGGAGGCCGGCGAGCTCTCGATCGAGTTCGAGGGCTGCGAGCCGTGGGAGCTCCTCGAATGGTCGTTCGAGCGTTTCGGCGAGCGGCTCGCGATCTCGACCTCGTTCCAGGAGGGCGGCGTCGCACTGATCGACATGGCGTACGCGATCGACCCGGAGGTGCGGATCTTCTCGATCGACACGGGCCGGCTTCCCGAGGAGACGTACGAGCTGATCGAGACGCTGTTCGAGCGGTACCCGGGGCTGCGCCTGGAGATGCTGCAGCCGGACGCCGGTCAGCTGCAGCGGCTCGTCGACCGCAACGGGCCGAACCTCTTCCGCCGCTCCGTCGACCTTCGGCTCCTCTGCTGCAACGTGCGCAAGGTCCAGCCGCTCAACCGCGCGCTCGACGGGCTCGAGGCCTGGGTCACCGCGCTCCGCCGCGACCAGTGGGCGTCGCGCTCCGACATCCGCAAGGTCGAGATCGACCACGACCACGAGGCGATCGTGAAGCTCAACCCGCTCGCCGAGTGGACGGAGGAAGAGGTCTGGGACTACATCCGCGAGCACGACGTCCCCGTGCACCCGCTCTACGCGCGCGGCTACACCTCGATCGGCTGCGCGCCCTGCACACGGGCGATCGCCTCCGGCGAGCCCGCGCGCGCCGGTCGGTGGTGGTGGGAGACGAACGCACCGAAGGAGTGCGGAATGCACTGCGCGATCGAGACCGGCGGCTTCGAGCACGAGCTCCATGCGATTCTCGGCGAGGCCGCGCATGACGACCACTGAGGCGCGGCCCGTGACGCTCACCGCCTCCGAGCTCGAGGTGGCGCTCGGGGAGGTCGACGCCGTGCTCGCCGCGCTGCCCGCCGGCGACTACCGCGACCGGCTCGAGCGACTTCGCGGCGAGCTCGCCGACGGCATCCTCGGCGAAGGCGCCGACGAGCTCGACCGGATCGTCGAGATCGCCCTCCAGTCTGGCCGGGCGCGCGCGGTGTACGGGCCGGGCGGCGAGGCGGCCGCGACGCGGCTCTACCGCAGGCTCCCCTCGGGCCGCGACCTCGTCGCGAGCGCC
>DASSVY010000289.1:0-7163 GCA_035705535.1 Gaiella sp.
GCGTCCGTCGAGCTCGGGACACGCTCGAGCTCGGCGGGCGTTCCCACCACGCCACCTGTTTTCGCCCGCGGAAGTCGTGAGCGCCTACGGCAGCCTGCGCCGATGCCGACAATCGTTCGAAGGAACCACGCCGGCGGGCCCGCGGCGTAGCCGCCGCACGAGCGCGCGTCTCACCACCCGTGCTCTCACGCCCAGGCCCGCCCACTCAATCACCCAGCGGGGGGCACGGCGGCCCCGGCGTCCAAGGGGACCAAGGGTGGTAAGTCCTCCGGGCGCCTCCCGCAGATGCGCTACCGCACCCCCACACCATGGTGCACCCGCGGCCCGGATTACACAAGAGGCCACGGGTCACATGATCGGCGGCGCCGACCGGATGACCGACGCACCGCGGCACGGCGGCGCGTGGCACGGGGGAGCCCCCGGGGAACCCGAGGGCTCCCTTCGCCTCACCTAGAGCAGGCGCTTGAGGAGTACGACCGGCCAGGCCATGAGGTCGCCGTACTTGAGCGACAGCCCCACGGCCTCCCAGCCCTCCTCGCCGAGCTCGTTCAGATGCCCGGGGACGAACGCGTCCTCGTCCTTCTTGACGTTCTTCGCCTCCTTGAGCGGCACGACGAGGTACTCGAACCGGGCTGCCGCACGCGGCGGGGCGTCAATCGTCGGCGTCGTCGCCATCACGTGACACCTCCTTCCTGCACCCAGCTTCCCATGACCCCACCGCCTCCGCCTCCGGGAATTCACGTATGCCGGCGACGGGTCTCCACCCGTTGAGGCACGCCCCGGGTGAAGCCATCAGGACCGATTGCGTACTAAGAGGCGACCGATCGCGGGCTTTCCCCGATGGGCCGCACCGGACCGCCGCGTCAGGCTAGGAGCGAAAGGGGTGTGTGATCTCCTCCCGGCTCCATGCGGATGCGACGGACGCGCTTCGCGCCTCGAAAACGGGCGCGGGACCACGTTTGCTGCGCAGGAGGTCGCCAGGCTGGCGCGACGTCGCCTTCGGCTCCGCCGCAACGCTTCTCGTCGTCCATGCGGCGGTCGATTCCCTCATTGCCCCCGAGCCGGGCACCGGGGCGGCACAGCATCTCGTCCGCGCTAGCGCGACGACAGCCGTCGTCGCCGCCGCCGTCTTGCTCTTCGCGCGGTTGCCCACCGGCGGGCGCGCGGTGATCGAGGCGGTGGTCGGCGTCCTCGCCCTCGAAGCCGCAGCACTCGCGATCGCGGACGCCCTCGCCGGCGGTGCGCGAGGCGAGGATTGGAGCGGGTTCCTGCTCGCCCCTGTCGGGCTCGTCCTGCTCGGCTCGGCGACGACCAGACTGTGGCAGTCGCGCAAGCCCGGCGGGAGACGCCGTCTCCGCCGTGTCGGCATCGCCTTCGCAGCGATCCTTGCCGGCTACTGGCTGGTGCTTCCTGTCGCGGTCGCGATCTACGCGACCCACCGGCCACGTGCCGACGTCGCACCTGCGAGCCTCGGACATCCGTACGAGCACGTGACGCTCTCGACGAGCGACGGCCTTGCACTCGCCGCGTGGTACGTCGCTTCGCGCAACGGCGGCGCCGTGATCCTCTACCCGTCCCGCAGGTCGACGCTGGCCCAGGCACGGATGCTCGTGCGTCATGGATACGGGGTCCTTCTGGTCGACGCACGCGGCTACGACGAGAGCGAGGGAGACGCGAACGCCTTCGGCTGGGACGGAAGGAGGGACGTCGACGCCGCGGTCGCGTGGCTCGACCGACGCCGTGACATCTCGCGCGGGCAGATCGGCGGAATGGGGCTCTCCGTCGGAGGCGAGGTGATGCTCGAGGCCGCCGCGTCGAACACCGGCCTCCGAGCCGTCGTGTCGGACGGCGCGGGAGCCCGGTCGGTCCGGGAGCATCTGCTTCGTGGGCCGAGGGGGTGGTTCTCGTTGCCGGAAGCCGTTGTGCAGACTGCCGCCGTCGCCCTGCTCAGCGGTAGCCCGCCGCCGCCGTCGCTCACGGAGCTCCTTCCGAGAATCGCGCCGCGTCCGCTTCTCCTCGTCTACGCCCGTCACGGCGGAGGCGGCGAGGAGCTCACTCCCGACTATTTCCGGGCCGCGCTCCAACCGAAGGCGCTCTGGAAGATCGACGAGGCACACCACGTAGGCGGATTCGAGGCACGCCCGAAGGAGTACGAGAGCCGCGTTGTCCGATTCTTCGATCGTGCGCTCTTGGGAGCGGGGTAGCCGATGGACGTTCCCGGGCGGGCGAGCGTCGAGCTCTACTGGCTCCCGCTCGGCGCGGGCGGGTATTCCGTCCGCCTCAACGGAAAGCTCTTCGAGGCCTTCGCCGCCTGGCGTGGACGGCGAGAGCGCTGCGACCTCTATCACGGCGCGCTGGAGGTCGTATTCGATCGGCGCTTCGTGATCGAGCAGGCGCCGGCGCAGGCGGAGGGCGCCACGCGAGGCGTGGTCGCGACAGGTCCCGTCGGAACGCGTTCGGCGGGACGCTTGCGGCTCTTCCGTTACGAGATCCGTCGCTGGCCCGGCGGAACGATCCCCGACCGCGACGAGGCCGTCGGCGGCGCCCGCCTGCTGAGCACGGACCCGGCGACCGCGCGGCGACTCCTCGAGCTCGTCCCGGACGTGCCGGTCCCGACATGGGGGCGTGACGAGCTCCACGCCGGCGAGATGTGGAACTCGAACTCCGTGATCGCGTGGCTCCTCACCCGCTGCGGTCTCGACGTGGACTCGATCGTCCTCCCCGCTCACGGGCGCGCCCCTGGGTGGCGAGCCGGCATCGCCGTCGCACGACGAGAGCCCTGAGCGCCGGAGTGTCGCTCGGCAACGAGTGGCTACGCGAACGTCCGCTCCGCGGCCGCCTGCACCCAGACGATCTGACCCTGCTCGACCTCGAGCTGCTCGAGGCGCTCACGCGTCAGCTGGATCGTCAGCGGCTCGCCCTCGCCGGGTGTGAGCTCGATGCGGGCGTCGAACCCGTAGGTCGTGATCCGCTCGATCAGCGCCTCCACCGCGCCGTCGGTCGGCAGGTTGACGATCTCCAGCTCGTGGGGGCGCACCCACGCCTCACCGACCCTGTTCGCGTCGCCGACGAAGCTCATCACGAACTCGGTCGCGGGGTTGTCGTAGAGCTCGGTCGGGCTGCCGACCTGCTCGACGCGCGCATGGTTCATCACGGCGATCTGGCTCGCGACGTCCATCGCCTCGGCCTGGTCGTGCGTGACGAAGATCGTCGTTACGTGAACCTCCTCGTGCAGCCGCCGGAGCCAGTCGCGGAGCTCGGCGCGAACACGTGCGTCGAGTGCGCCGAACGGCTCGTCGAGCAGGAGGACGTGCGGGTCGGGCGCGAGCGCCCGCGCGAGGGCCATCCGCTGACGCTGGCCGCCGGACAGCTGCGCCGGATAGCGGTCGGCGAACGCCTCGAGCTGGACGAGCCGCAGGAGCTCCGCGACGCGCTCGCGGATCTCCGACCGAGGCCGTTTGCGCACGGTGAGCCCGAAGGCGACGTTGTCGCGAACGGTCATGTGCTTGAACGCCGCGTAGTGCTGGAAGACGAAGCCCACGTTGCGCTTCTGCGGCCTGAGCGCGGTGGCGTCCTGCCCGGAGATCTCGATCTCCCCGCCGTCGGGGGTCTCGAGGCCGGCGATGATCCGCAGGAGCGTCGACTTGCCCGACCCGCTCGGGCCGAGCAGCGCGGTGAGCGAGCCTCCTTCGACCTCGAGCGAGACGTCGTCGAGCGCGGTGAAGTCGCCGAACCGCTTGGAGATGTTTCTCGCGATGATCGACATGTCAGGCCGCTTCCTCCCGTGGTTTGACGAGCGTCATGGCGACGAGGACGAGGACGGCCATCGCGGCGAGCACCAGCGCGATGCCGTACGCCGGCGCGTAGTTCCCGTACGCGAACTGGTACGCGTCGTCGACCCGCAGGGTCGCGGTCTGCGTCTTGCCCTCGACGTTCCCGGAGACGACGAGCACCGCACCGAACTCCCCGATGCAGCGCGCGGCGGTGAGCACGACCCCATAGACGACCGCCCAGCGGATCGAGGGCAGAGTGATCTTCCAAAAGGTCTGCCACCCGGAGGCGCCGAGCGTCCGGGCGGCCTGCTCCTGCTCGTCCCCGATCTCACGCAGCGTCGGGACGACCTCGCGCGCGACGAACGGGAGCGACACGAAGACCGTGGCGAGGACGATCGCCGGGACCGCGTAGAGGATCCTGATCCCGTGGTCGCCGAAGAAGCCGAACCAGCCGTTCGCGCCGTAGAGCACGACGAGCGAGAGCCCGACGATCACCGGGGACAGCGCGAGGGGCAGGTCGACGAACGCGTTGAGGATCCCTCTCCCGGGAAACGTGCTGCGGACGATCACGAGCCCGCAGATCACGCCGAAGACCGTGTTGATCGGCACGGCGATCGCGGTGACGTAAAGGGTGAGCTTGAACGCGAGCAGCGTGTTGTGGCTCGTGATCGCGGCCCAGGCGCCGTCGAGGTCGCCGAGCGTCCGCCAGATCATCATCGCGAGGGGGCCGATCAGGATGATCAGCAGGTAGCCGAGCGCCGTTGACCTGAGCAGGTACTTACGCACGCTCGTGCCTCGTCGCGTGGCGGCGGAACGCGCCGACCGTCAGCAGGACGGCGAAGGAGATCGTGAGCAGCACGACGGAGACGGCTGCGGCGCCATGTGGGTCACCGTCGATTCGCTGCAGGATGAACGTCGACGCGAGCTCGGTCTTGTACGGCAGGTTGCCGGTGATCAGGATCACCGAGCCGACCTCGCCGACGGCGCGGGCGAACGCCATCGTCAGCCCCGAGAGGATCCCCGGGAGGATGTTCGGCAGGACGACCCGCCGGAAGACGGTGAATTCGCCGGCGCCGAGCGACCGCGCCGCCTCTTCCATCTCGGTATCGAGTTCGATCAGCACCGGCTGCACGGTTCGCACGACGAACGGCAGCGTCACGAACAGGAGCGCGAAGTAGATCGCCCACCTGCTGAAGGTGATCGTCGCCTGGAAGTGGACGAAGCCGAGATCGAGCTGCAGCGGGGTCTGCACGCCGTAGAGCGCGATCAACACGAGCCCCGCCACGATCGTCGGGAGCGCGAACGGCAGGTCGATGATCGCGTTGACGGCGCTCTTGCCGCGAAAGTCGTCGCGGACGAGCACCCACGCCGTGATCGTGCCGAGCACCGCGTTCGTCAGCGCCGCGAGCGCCGACATCACGAGCGAGAGCTTCAGGGCCGCCACCGCCTGGGGCGACGAGACCACCGTCCAGAACGCGTCGAATCCGCTGCCCGCGGAGAACCAGACCAGCGCCGCGATCGGCAGCGCGACGACGACCGACAGGAACGTGATCACGAAGCCGATGGAGAGGGCCGCACCGGCCCCCTCCATCGACGAGCGACGAGCTACCCGGCGCCTCGGAACGAGAGGCGCCTCGACGACGGCCTCAGGCGCCAGAGGTCGACACTCCGAGGTTCTTCTCGATCGTGGCCATGATGCTCGACGTCGGGTTGAACCACTTCTTGTCCACCGCGCGCCAGCCGCCGATCACCTTGTCGTTGATCGTGAACATGCCCGGCCGCACCGGGTACTGCTTCTGGAACTGCTTGGCTGCGGCCGGCTCGATCGGGCGGAACCCGTTCTGCCCGAACAGCACCTGCGCCGGATGCGACTTCATGTAGCGGATGAACGCGGTCGCCGCGTCCTTGCTCGGGCTCTTCTTCAGCACCGCGACGAGCAGCTCGATCAGCATCGTCTGCCGCGGGATCACGTACTGGATGTCCCTGCCCGCGAGCCGGGCGTTGATCGCCTCGCTCTCGAACGTGATCAGGACGTCGCCCTTGCCCGAGAGGAACGTGTTCGTCGCGTTGCTGCCCGACGAGTCCTGCGAGACCACGTGGTCGAACAGCTTCTTGACGAACGCGATCGCCTGCTTGTCGGTCTTGCCAAGGTGCCGCTGGGCGCCGTACGCGGCGAGGATGTTCCACTTCGCGATCCCCGCCGTGAACGGATTGGGCGTCACGACCTCGACCCCGGGCTTCAGGAGGTCGTTCCAGCTCTTGATCTTCTTCGGGTTGCCGTCGCGGACGGCGAAGACGACGACCGAGTTCGCGGCGACCCCCTTGTAGCTCTGCTTGTCGTAGTTCCGGTCGACGAGGCCGTGGTCGACGAGCAGGTTGACGTCCGTCCCCGTCGAGAGGAACACGAGATCGGCCGGCTGACCGTTGGCGACCGCCTGCGCCTGCGCGGTCGACCCTCCGTACGACTGGGTGAACGAGACGCCCGACCCCCCGGGCGTCGACTGGTACGCGGAGATGATCTTCGACATCACCGGCTTCGGTGTCGAGTACGCGACCAGGTTGAGCCGTGTGTCCTGCTTCGCCCCGGCGGCGCCACCCACCACCACCGCCGCCAGAGCCGTGACGATCACCAGAAGCGACATCGTGCGTCTTCGCATTGGAGCCCCTTTTGCCAGACTTTGTCCACTGACTTAGTCGAGTATTGGAGATCCATATATAACAGATAAGCAATCCTTGTGAGAATGGAAGCCCCCGACGCGGTCGTCTGCCCGTGGGGCCTGCCGCCTCCGGCGCGCATGCTGCTCCTCAACAGGGAAGCCCCCTCGCGGCGATCGAGGGGGCTTCGGATGCCCGTCCGCTATCAGGAAGGAGGTGGCGGCTGCTGAAGTAGACGAGCTACCGCACGGGTGGACTTCAACCTCGCGCTAGCCGCGCCGTCGCTGGCGCTCAACCGCTCCGGAGATAGGCGTCGCTGCCGTCGAGCCAGTCCTGCCGTGGCGGACAGAAGATGTCGCAGTCGAGCGTCCGCTCGAGCGCCTCGGCCCGGTGCGGCAGCCAGGACGGGATGTGGAGGATCTCGCCGGCGTGCACGTCGACGACCTGGGACTCGTCGTCGCCGAGCCAGAAGCGAAGCGTGCCCTCGAGGATGTAGGTCAGCTGCTCGTTCTCGTGCTCGTGGCGCGGGACGACCGCGCCCTCGTCGAGGTAGACGTGGGCGATCATCATGCGCTCGGTGCTGACGAGCCGTCGCTTGATGCCTTCCTTGAGCGCCTCGCGCGGCATGTCGTCCCACCGGTGGAGCGTGGCGGCGCCGTTCACGGTTCTCCTCCCGTCGCTCCGGCCATCGTCTCACACGCATCCCCGTCGTCCCCTGTCGAGCCGACGTATGCC